>JAZOBX010000302.1:0-4803 GCA_045596205.1 Eubacteriales bacterium
GAACGACATGGCTACGATCCGACTTGACGGTATGTCATCCGCAGATACCCCATGGTATTTTCAAATGAGGCAAGCGACCCCCATGCGCTCCATTACGTTATACTGCATCCCGCTCCCTACTCTGCCACCAAAGCGGAAGGATCGCAAATACATCTGCTCCATGACAACGACGTTTTGTTTGGCAATGTGAGGGTTTGCGGGCTAAGATATTTTCTCAAAAATTTGGATTAACAAATGAACAAGCTAAAAAGTGAGACGGACTCAGCGTGTTATCCTTAACGGAGAACACGCAGCGATATAAATCCCTTGCGGGATTTGTGATATACGCTGACGCGTGCGATATATCTTCGATGCGATATGCCCTGCGGGGCGTGAGGAGATTTATATCATATCGCACCGAGCCTGCGAGGCATATCGCAACCGAGTGAAACGAAGTTATATCGCATTCGCGCAACGAATATATCGCCCTACAGAAAAAGAGAGGACATTTCGGCTACAAAACCGATTTATCCTCTCTTTTCTACTTGTATAAGGGTTTAGGCTTAGCCCATAATGCGTTTGACCAGTCAAATGCGATGCTCACATTTAGTGTGATTTTCAAATTCTCCACTAAGAATATCACCCTTCGTTCCGCCTCACTTTTCTTGTTAGAAAAAGGAAAAATTATCTCTTCTTACTGTTTCCTTTTGGGGATTTGCTCATACGGAGGCTGGGCAGGAAGATCATCACACAGGCGAAAATAAATGCAAGCGCCACGGCGGTGACGATGACGGATACGATAATGATACTGCCCGTGTAGGGGGCGGTGCGAATGCGGATGAAGGTGGCTGTGCCTTCTATGCGGTTTAAGATGTCGGCGGTGGTTTCCACCTCTGCGCCTGCTTTGAAGGTCGGGTGCTCGTCGGAGGAGCAGACGGCAATGGCCCCTGCGTTTTGCATGGACTCGGGCACGTCGGTATAGGTGATGAGAGTGCCTGTGAGACGGTTGGAGCCGATACTGACGCCCTCGTAGGAATAGGCAAACCAAAGGAACGCCACTCTCTTGGCGCTGAGGCGCAGGTCACAGCGGGTGTCGATTTCAAGGGGAATGCCGTATAGCCCCAGAATCCCCGCATCAAAGCCGTTTATCTGTATTCCGGTTTTGTGTAGATAACAGCCGCCGCCTGTGACCGCAATGCCTGCGTTTCCTTCGGTTGCGGTTTTATAGGTGGTGTTTTTGAAGGTGGCAATAAAGGCATCGTAGCTTTGCCCGAATTCCACCCGCTCGCTGGCATCCATATTGTTCCAGATGCTGCGCATAATGGTGCTTTCAATGTCCTCAAAAGGAAGCATTTTCAGAACCAATTTTGAGGAAACTGCCACAAACCCCTCCCCATCCGTGGATCCAACGGCATGAATGCCTTGGTAAAACAGGGTGGCTTCAATGGTGGTATCAATGGCAACAAAATCGGGAGAAGAGGAAAAAGAACGGGTCTCCTCTACCACCACGTCGCAGTCGGAAAACTGCACGGCGCCCCATTGGGTATGGAAGCCGTAATTGCCGCGGCGAAGATAAATATCGCAATTTTCAAAAAGCATATCCCCGCCAAGAAACATGCTGGCGGCAATGGGATAGGGCAAGCTGAAAGAAAAGGAAGATTTTTCTGCGGCAATGGCAGAAGAGCCGTAGAGAATGCTGTTGCAGTAGGTGGCGGTGGGCGTGTCGGTGTCCAGTCTGATTTCACTCTTTTGCACGATGATCTCTTTTGCCGTCACACAGTAGCTGTCGCTTTGCACGAAGGAGAGGTCTCCCAAAACCAATTGGCTATCCGAAAGGCTCAGCGTCCCCGCAGGAGCGTGGAGCATGAGAAAGGCGCTGTTGCCAAAGGTCACGTCCGCACCTTTTAGGGTGATGTTGCCCTTTTCGGTGTAAATACCTTGAGGAAAACGGTTGTTTTTGCCTTCAATGACGATATTCGTTTTGCCGCCGCAGTACACCGAATAGAGCACGCCCTTTTGGGTATAAAACTGTTCGCTATGATAACGACGCAGGGTCAGAGTATCGTTTTGGGCGGTGTAAAAGGCAGTACCGTCGCCTAAAATATCGGAGGCGTTGTCTTTTGTGACTGCCACGCCTCCCACGAAAATGCCGTAGGGGTTGCTTTCATCCACTTCCTCCTCCCCTTCTGCCGCCGCCATTACAGGCAACGCGAGAAACAGGGCAAGGAGCAACAGGAAATACAGTATTTTTTTCATAGGTTTTCTCACTTTTTGCATCAGGATTGGGGCTCGTCTTGCTGTTTGGGATGCTTTTTATAGACGAAAAGCAAATAGATGGCGCCAAGGAGTACGACTGTTACCCCTGCGCCCACAAGCACGCCCACGGTGGCGGGGTTGTATGCGCCCTCGGAGAGCAGTTTGATCTCCTGCAGGTTGCCTTCTGTGACGGACAGCACTTCGCCCACGGAGGAAAAGGCTTTTTCTTCGCTGAGAATCAGTCTTTCCCCTTTTTTCACGACGCCGTAAAGTCTCGTACCAACGGCTTGGGTATCCGTTCCCATGGGGAGAGACAGCTCGTTGCCTTCGTTTGCGCCAAAGCTGACGTCTATGTCATGCTGGAAGGGATCGTCGTAAACACTGAACAGCACAAAGGCACTATGCTCTGCCGCAAGGTGAAGGTATGCGCCTTCCATGCATTTAACGATGGATTTGCCAAGGGCAAAGAAACCGTAGTCAAAGCCTTTTACGGTGATGCGGCTTGTTTCAAAATAGGTAGTACCGTTTTGCACGAACACGCCAAAGGTATCGGTGGGGTGTTCGGCTTCGCTTTGTCTGGACGCCAGGGCGAAGGCGGTAAAACTGCCGTATACGGCTTGGTCTTTTTCGGTCATGGCATTCCAGTACGGCTTCCAGATGCCTTTTTCCATATCCTCAAGCGACAGCATTTTGAAGGTGATGCGGCTGTCTTTGAAAAGATTATGGTAGTTTTCGTTTTCCCCCGCCATAATGCAACCGCCACGATAAAGGGAGGCTTTGATCTTGCTGTTATGAATCTGGAAGGTAGAGCCGCCAAGTAAATAGTAGGAATTTTTCACCTTCACGCGGCAATCGTCCAGCCACACCGCGCCCTTTTTGGGGTCGCTCGGAAGGTCTTCCTCTTCTGCCTCGGAGTTGCCGCCTGCAAGGAAGCAGTACATCTGCCCCGAAAGGTTCAGACGGCAATCGTGGAACATCAGGGAATCGTTATACGCCTGAAACAGGGCACGGAACACGGGAAAGGGAGTGTCCACTTTAAAGCGGCAACCGTCAAAGACGGCAGTTTCCACGGCGCAAAAGAGGGCGTCTATACGGTTCAGATTGTAGGCTTCAGAGCTGTCAATATCCAATGTAAAGCGGCTGTTTTTCGCGCCGATCTCGGAGGCGAAAAAGCCAATGCTCATATTTCCTGCCCCAAATATGGGAGAGAGAAAATTCACGCCTTGCATTTTGATTTCGCTGTCTACGATATCAATGGCGCCGTTGCGGGCAAAAAGGCAGGTGGGCACGGAGGGACCAAAGGTGACTTTGGCATCCTCCACCACGATCTTGCCGATGACGTTGACGATGCCGCCGGGAAAATAGCAGTCCCCCGTAATCTTCACGGTGACGGCGCTACTGCCCACACCCGTATAGACGGAGAGAGCATTTTCGGAGGCTTTGCCGCCATCGTCTGTACGGACCACGCCCTCGGCTTTGTAGTTTTTCAGCGTCAGCGTCAGGGTTTCGGGATCAAAAGAGGCGGTACCGTCGCCTAAAATATCGGACCTGTTTTCATCGGTGACCGCCACGCCGCCCACGAACATTCCCGTGCCGTCATCAGTAGCGGCAGAAGCGGGAACAACGAAAAAGGCGCACAGCAACACAAATACGAAAAGAGAAAGCAGGTATTTGGGAGTCAGTTTCATAGACGTTCCTCTCAATCCACAGAGCGGGCGCCGAGGATTTCAATGTTGGCGGCGTAGAAGCTGCCAAAATTGCCTCTATCCAGGGCATCTCTGATTTTTTGCATCAGCTCGTTGTAGAAATACAGATTGTGGATGACACAAAGGCGCATGGCAAGCATTTCTCTGGCTTTGAACAGATGGCGCACGTAGGCGCGGGAGTAATTTTTACATACGGGACAGCCACAGCGGGTATCAAAGGGCTTGGGGTCGGCAAAATAGCGCTCGTTGTTCAGGTTCATTTTGCCATGCCAGGTGAACAGGTTGCCGTGGCGCGCGTTACGGCTGGGCATAACGCAGTCAAAGAAGTCCACACCGCGGCGCACCGCTTCCAGAATGTTCTGGGGCGTACCTACGCCCATCAGGTAGCGGGGTTTGTCTTTGGGCATATGGGGCTCTACCTGCTCGATGATATGGTACATCACGTCGGTTTCTTCCCCCACAGCCAAGCCGCCGATGGCGTAGCCGTCCAGGTCAAACTCTCGGATCTGCTCCATATGGGCAATGCGCAGGTCGTCGTAAGTGCCGCCCTGGTTGATCCCAAAGAGCATCTGCTCGCGGTTGATGGTTTCGGGCAGGCTGTTGAGACGCTCCATTTCCTTTTTGCACCGTTCCAGCCAACGGGTGGTGCGGGCAATGGAGGCTTCCACATATTTATAGGGGGCGGGATTTTCAATGCATTCGTCAAAGGCCATGGCGATGGTAGACGCCAGGTGGGACTGGATCTGCATGCTTTCTTCGGGGCCCATAAAAATGCGTTTGCCATCCATATGGGAGCTGAACGCGACCCCTTCTTCGGTGATTTTGCGGAGCTGCGCCAGGGAGAACACCTGGAATCCGCCGC
>JAZOBX010000303.1:0-1803 GCA_045596205.1 Eubacteriales bacterium
GATAAGGCCGTTGTCCTTTTGGCCGTCACTGCAGGTGACAACGTAGAGACCGTAGCCAATGGAGAACAGGGCTTGGGGATCGTTTTGGGGCAAGGCGTCTTGCTCACGGCGGGGCCAGAGTTCGTCTGCGAGGGTGTCAATTTGCTGTCTGGATTCATCGCTGAGTGCGGATTTGATAGTGACAACCGTTTCGGCAAATTGGAGATTTTTGGAGTTTTCCAGCATTTTTTGCATGGTTTTGGCGGCAACGGGTCCCCAAGAGCCGTTTTCCATAAAGGCAACGGTGCGGTTTTGGTAGTTGCGCTCGGTTAAGTGGTCAATGAATGTGCGCATGAAGGGGAAAATGTCACCGTTGTAGGTGGTGGTGGCAAGAACGAGGGTGCCGTAGCGGAAGGCATCTTCCACCGCTTCCGCCATGTCTTCACGGGCAAGGTCTACCGTGGACACCTTGGGGCAACCGTTTTGGGTGAGCTTGTCTGCCAGAAGCTCTACGGCTTTTTTGGTGTTGCCGTATATGGAGGTGTAGGCAATGACCACGCCTTCGGTTTCTACACCGTAAGAGGACCAGATATCGTACAGGCGGAGATATTCGCCCAGATTTTCAGAGAGCACGGGGCCGTGAAGGGGGCAGATGGTGGCAATGTCCAAATCCTTGGCGCGGGCAAGAACCTTTTGCACTTGGGCGCCGTATTTGCCTACGATGCCGATATAGTAGCGGCGCGCCTCACACGCCCATTCTTCTTCCACGTCCAGCGCGCCGAATTTGCCGAAACCGTCGGCAGAAAACAGCACTTTATCTGCGGAATCGTAGGTCATCATCACCTCAGGCCAATGCACCATGGGTGCGGCTACGAAGGTGAGGGTATGTCTGCCAAGGGTAAGGGTGTCGCCGTCTTTGATGACTGTGCGGTTGCTTTCATAGGCGGTACCGAAAAACTGCTGCATCATCTGGAAGGCTTTGGCAGATGCCACCACGGTGGCGTTGGGATATGCCTTCATGAATTGGTCGATGTTGGCAGAGTGGTCGGGCTCCATGTGTTGCACGATGAGGTAGTCGGGAGTCCTTTTTCCCAGCACCTTTTGAAGATTGTCCAGCCATTGGTGGGTAAAGCGGGCATCTACCGTATCAAAAACGGCTACTTTTTCGTCCATGATGACGTAGGAGTTATACGCCATGCCGTTGGGGACGATATATTGGCCTTCAAACAGATCAATTTCGTGGTCATTGACGCCGATGTAGAAAATGTCTTTTGAGATGTTCATTGGTTTTCCCTTCTTTATTTCACGATTTGTACTTTCAGGAGATTGGTGGTGCCTTCAATGTTCAGGGGCACGCCTGCCGAAATGACCACGGCATCGCCTTTTTTCACCACGTCAATTTGCTTGGCGCAGTCGATGGCATGCAAAAACAGAGCGTCGGTATCGTTCTGGTATCTTGCCAGCACGGGCAAAACGCCCCAGGAAAGCGCCAGTTGATGGAAGCTCTTTTGCACGGGGGTGGCGGCAACGATGGTCTGGCGAGGTCTGAATTTGGACATACGGCGAGCGGTGGTACCGGATTTGGTGACAGCAATCAGCGCTTCTGCGCCGATGTCGCGGGCGGTGGTGCAGGCGGCGTCACAAATGGCGTTGGTAATATCCGCTTCGTCTCTTTCGTGACCGATACCGCGGTAGACGTCCATTTCCAAGGCGTCGCTTTCGGCTTGCTCTGCGATTTTTGCCATAGTGCGCACCACGAGGGCGGGATGCTCACCCATAGCGGTTTCCCCTGAAAGCATAACGGCGGAAGTGCCGTCAAAGACG
>JAZOBX010000304.1:0-1778 GCA_045596205.1 Eubacteriales bacterium
GGTGGGGGTGTCATTGCCCTTGGGCAGAGTGAGCGCCAGCACGACGCCGCCAACAACCAGACAAACAGCAACGATGATCAGAACGAGTTTTGCAGTTTTTGACATTGTATCATTCCTCCATATTGATTTTTTTGTTTTTTATGTATCAAAAATAAATGAAATCAGCAATATGCTTCGCGCCATTTGGCAACGCAGGAGAAGGGGAAGGAAAGGGCTGCGCATACCACGCTGATGATAAATCCGACCACGGCAAGGGCTACGCCGATCAAAAAGCCCAAAACGGCAAAAAGGATTTTCATAGCAATGAGAAACATCAGTCCGTCTAAATCAAAGGAAAAGATAATGCCGGGCCATTCCACGGTGCGGGACAAAAACCACACAATCAGATCAGCCACGTAGTTGCCCCAGATGACTTGGGAAGTGAAGGCGAAGGTACCGTATCCGAAAATCAGACCGTAGAGAATGCGCATGCCGATGCTATCTTCTAAAAACATCATGAGTATAAAGCCTGCCACACCTGCCACAGCGCCCCATATCAGACCGTTACGCATTTCCCTGATGCTTTCCATATGTTTATGGAGAGCCGCTTTTTTTCGCTCTTCCGCTTTTTTTCGCTCTTCCTCGGCTATTTTTCTTTTTCTGGCTTCCACACAGTCTTTGCAAACCAAAGCGGGCTTGGATTCTCCGCAGTTGGCAGGATAAATGTTTCTTCCGCAAACCGTACAAACGCCAAGTGTTTCTTCTCTTTGCGGTTGCGGTTCGGGAGAGGCTTGCGGATCTTCCGCGGTGGCGGGGGACGCTTCTCCTTTTAGCAGTTCATCCATGCTGATACTGAAAATTTGTGATACTTTAATGAGTGTATCAATATCAGGTTCTGCCTGTCCTCTTTCCCATTTTGATACAGCCTGCGCGGAAACGCAAAGTTTTACACCCAAATCCGCTTGGGTCATATTGTGTTCTTTGCGCAATGCCGTTAATTTGTCGCCTATGCTTGATGTCATGTTGTTGTTCTCCTTTTGGTTGTGTTTTGCTTTTATTATATCACCCTTTGCTCAACCGTCAAGAGAAAAGGGGAACACCTTTCGTTGAATTCGCTCAACCGAAAGTTGTATACGGCACTTTTGCTATTAAAAACACGCCTTTCTTCATCTTTTATTTACATTATAGATAATATTTATCTAAAAGTCAACTAAAAAAGGAAAAAACAGTATAATGTTTTTGTCTACAAGTGTATTGATCAAAATAAAACAATATTGAATGGGAAAGGTGGGGAGAGCGTTATGCGGTGGCATAGATTACGTGATTTGCGTGAAGACAGGGACGTCTCTCAAGCAGAACTGGCCAAAGCCATTGGTATCACGCAAAGGAAATACAGTTATATTGAAACGGGAACGCAACCATTAACCGCTGACATTCTTATTTTGCTTTCCGATTATTATGGCGTGAGTATTGACTATATTCTTTGTCAAACGGATGATCCCAATCCAATCGTAAAAAAAGGTGATTAATCCTTCTCGCAGTCAAGTTAAGGAGGCGTAATTTTGGCTGTTGTTCTTTCCTCCTGAACGGCAGTATGACCACGTTGTTTGTAAAAAAATAAAAATCCAACGCAAATTGTATCTGTGTTGGATTTTTTTATTCAGTTTGAATATGCGGTATTAAAAATTGTACTTGCCTTTCGCTGTCATGTGGCGGATGGCGGCTTCAAGGGCGGGGGTGTCTTCCTTGTAGGTCACGCCAAACCATTTGGCGTCGGTTTCCAGCATACGGCATTTCAC
>JAZOBX010000305.1:0-1850 GCA_045596205.1 Eubacteriales bacterium
TTTTGTGGAAATCGTCCTTGACCATGCCGTAGAGGGGAATGTTCATTCCCATTTCTTGCATCACGGCTCTTACGGTATGCACGTGTCCCACGCCACCGTCCAACAAAATCAGGTCGGGCATCTCGCCAAGGGAGGCAGTGCCGTCACCGATATGGGAAAGCCGTCTCGTGAGGGCCTCGCGCATGGCGCCGTAATCGTCGGTGCCTTCCAATGACTTAATACGGAAGGTGCGGTAGTCGCTACGCTTGGGCTCGCCGTCCACATAGACCACCATGGAGCAGGTAATGTATTCCTGCCCTAAGTTGGAAATATCGTACGCCTCCACTCTTTCGGGCACAACCTCCAGACCCAACAGGGATGCCAGTTGGATGGGGGCTTTTTGGGCTTTTGTGAGGGTTTCTTTTTTGGTTTCCGCCTTGTGGCGGGCATTTTCAACGGCCATCTGGCACAGTTGCTTCAAGGGGCCCCGCTTGGGGGTGCGGACCTGCACCCGACGGTTGGCTTTTTCCGAGAGCAGCTCTGTGAGGGCAAGCAGGCTTTCCTGCTCCAGCTCTCTGTCCAGCAGAATTTCCTTTGGCACGTCCGCATCCTGATAGTAGGAAAGCAGTAACGCCACCAGGTCTTCGGTTTCGGTCAGGGCGGAGGAAGCAAAGGTATATTCGTTTTTGTAACACAGCTTGCCCTCGCGGATCTGCAGTACCGCCAAAGCGCAAGTGACCTCGCCCTCGTAAAAGGCAAACACGTCCCGCTCCTCCGTGTCGCTTGTGACCACCTTCTGCTTTTCGGAGAGCTGTGCCAACGCCTCTAAGCTGTTGCGGTAATGGGCTGCAAGCTCAAACATTTCTTTGTCGGCGGCATCATACATTTGCCGTCGGAGCAGGTTTTCCGCTTCTTTGGTGTTGCCGTGCAGTACCTTTTGGGCAGAGCGGATCAGGGCGGCGTATTCCTCTTTGGTAATATCGGGCACGCAAGGGCCGCAGCATTTACCCATTTGCCTGTATAGGCAGGGGCGTTCCTTCCCGATGTCGCGGGGGAAACGGCGGTGGCAGGTGGGAAGGGCAAAAATAGAGGAAATGGTTTCCAGAGCGGTATAGGCGTAGGCGGCAGAGCGGTAGGGACCGTAGTAGGCGCCGCCGTCGTTTTTGCGGGTGCGGGTCACTTCAATTCTGGGCCATTCCTCGTTTGTCACGTGAATATAGGGGTAGGATTTGGCATCCTTGAGGCGAATGTTATAGCGGGGAGAATACTGTTTGATCAGTACGTTTTCCAGTGTCAGGGCTTCCATTTCCGTGTCGCAGAGAATGTAGTCAAAGTCTGCCACATTCGCCACCATGCGGGCGGTCTTGATGCCGTGGTCGGTGTCCACGAAATAACTGGATACCCTGTTTTTCAGGTGTCTGGACTTGCCCACGTAGATCACCGTGCCGTCCGTGTTTTTCATAATATAGACCCCGGGGCAAAGGGGCAGAGCCGCCGCTTTTTTGCGCAGGGCTAAAATCCGTTCAGAGGGCAAAACCAACACCGCCTTTCTTTTGCAATACCGTCAGATGAGAGAAAGCAAACGGCGGACCAAACGCAATGCGCAAGTCCGCCGATCTGTCTTGTTTTGTGAAAAAACAACTTACTTAGTCCAGCTTAAAGCCGTTTTCAATCATGTCTGCCAAGCCTTTGAGAGCAACAGATTCGTCTGCGCCGTCTGCAATCAGGGTGATGGTGGTGCCTTCGGTTACACCCAAAGACAGAACACCCAACAGGCTCTTGGCGTTGACTCTGCGGTCATCCTTTTCCACCCAAATGGAGGATTTGAAGGAATTGGCTTTTTGAATAAAGAAGGTGGCAGGTCTGGCATG
>JAZOBX010000306.1:0-3162 GCA_045596205.1 Eubacteriales bacterium
ACGGTGGGTTTTTATCATTTTTAGAGAAATTGAAAAGGGAAGTATAGAGCAAATCTATACCTCCCTTTTTGTTTGCGGTGATTTCAAAATACGCCGCCCAAGGGCGAGGGAATTTTGAGAAGAATTTTCCGTTTGCAATCCGAAGGCGTATTTCCATACGTCGAGAGGTTGCAAACGGAAAAAGCAAACCAGAAATATAACAAAATTTCTTGTGTAAATGGGAGAAAAATCCCCCCTTGCTTTACTAAATAAAAGGGAAGTATAGAGTAAATCTATACCTCCCTTTTGGTTTGCGGTGATTTTAAAATACGCCGTTCTTATTTCTTTTTAGTTGTCACCTTTTTCAGTAACGCAGTAGCGCCGATGATGATGCCGATGATCATAAACACGCCCAGCATACCGACGGCCATGTATTTGAGATTGTCGATGAATGCGCCGGGAACGAATTGCAGTTTATCCATTTTGATTACCTCCTAATTACAAAAAGAAACCGAGCACCAAAGCGCCTGCGATGACAGATGCGATCTGACCGGAGACGTTAACGCCGATAGAGTGCATGAGCAGGAAGTTTTGGGGGTCTTCTTTGAGAGCCATTTTATGAACGATTCTGCCGGACATGGGGAAGGCGGAAATGCCTGCCGCGCCGATCATGGGGTTGATGAGCTCTTTGCCTGCCATCTTGGCAAATACGTTGTAGAGCTTACCAAACAGCACGCCGCCTGCGGTGTCAACGATGAAAGCAACCAGTCCAAGGCCCATGATCAGAAGGGTTTCTCCGGAAAGGAACTGCTCTGCGGTCATGTTGAAGGCGATAGTGATGCCAAGGAAAATGGTCACGAGATTTGCCAGCACCTTTTGGGCCGTCTCGGACAGAGATTCCAGAACGCCGCACTCACGGATCAGGTTACCGAACATCAGGAAGCCGATGAGAGAGCCTGCGCCGGGGGCAAACACACACGCCACGATGGAAATGATAATGGGGAAGAGGATTTTTGTGGTTTTGGAAACGTCGGTTTGCTTAAAGGACATTCTGATCTTGCGCTCTTCCTTGGTGGTGAGCAGCTTGATGACGGGGGGTTGAATGATGGGCACCAGTGCCATATAGGAGTAGGCGGCAACGGTAATAGCGCCGATGTAGTTAGAGCCCAGCTTGTTGGCAACCACAATAGAGGTAGGACCGTCTGCCGCGCCGATGATAGCAATAGAAGCAAAGTCCTTGGCTTCGGGGAAGAAGATAGACGCCATACACAGGGTAAAGAAGATACCGAACTGGGCAGCGGCGCCGAAAATCATCAGCTTGGGGTTGTTGAGCAGAGGGCCAAAGTCAATCATAGCCCCAATGCCGATAAAGAGAAGCAGGGGGAACAGCTCGCTGATGATACCTGCATGGTAGAGGGTTTCCAGAGGCTCTGCGATGCCTGCTACGCTGACGATCTCGCCCGCTTCATTAAACACAACCACGCCGGGGAAGTTCATCAGAATGGCACCAAAGCCAATGGGAAGGAGCAGGGTGGGTTCCATTTCTTTTTTAATGGCGAGGTAAATGAGTGTGGCGCCGATCACCCACATGATGAGCATTTTCCAGTTGCCGTCCTGTCCAAACGCCAGAAGACCGTCAAACAGACCCTTAAGAGTGTCAAGAATTTTCATGTTTTGTTTTTTCCTTTATCTTTTTTTATTTTAAGCAAAGTTAAGATAGCGAGCAGAGTATTCCTCGAATTTTTCTCGGTAGAAGGGGCTTTCCCCGCGGATCTGCTTGAGAGAGGCGTGCATATTCATGTTGTGCTGAGACAGATCGATCATACAGCCCGCAATGTTGGAGCAGTGGTCGGATACGCGCTCCATGTTGGTGATGAGGTCGCTCCACACGAAGCCCGCTTCAATAGAGCACTTGCCCAGACGCAGGCGTTCAATGTGCTGGGCGCGGAGAAATTCTTTCATCTTGTCAATGACTTGCTCCAAGGGCTCAACACAGCTCGCAATATCCAAATTGTTTTCCACAAAGCAAGTGTGGGCAAGAGACACGATCTCCAGGGTGGCTTTAGACAGGCTGTCCATTTCCACTTTGGCGCCTTCGGTAAAGACGATGCCTTTTTCTCTGAGTTCTTCGGCAGATTCCAGAATATTTACCGCATGGTCGCTGAGACGCTCAAAGTCTCCGATGGCGCGGAGAAGCATAGAAGCAGATGCACCGTCGGCTTCGCTGAGGTTGCGCAGACTGAGCTTCACCAGATAACTGCCGATGATGTCCTCGTAATGGTCGGTTTTGTCCTCCGCCTCACGGATAGACAGGGCTTTGTCTTCGCTGTATTCCGAAAGGCAGTCAATGGCGTCGCCGATCGCCTTAGCAGAGAGATGCGCCATTTCCAGCGTCAGGGCGTGGCTTCTTTCCAATGCCACCGCAGGGGTAGCCAAAAGGCGTTCGTCCAATTCCGACACGTCGTCGGTTTGTTTGTCTTCGGGGACCAGCTTATACACCAGTTTTTCCAGCAGACCTGCCATCGGCAGAAGCAGAACCGTACAGGCAACATTGAATATTGAGTGGATCACGGCAATGCCCGCGCGAGTGGCGCCTTCACCTAAAATGGCAGGGGCGGCAATGCCTTTCACAATCGAAAATACCGCAAGCCACACAACTGTGCCGATGACGTTAAAGCTCAAATGGACCAAAGATGCGCGGCGGGCGTTTTTGTTGGTGCCAACGGATGCCAGAAGCGCGGTGATACAAGTACCGATGTTCTGACCCATGATAATGGGAACGGCACCGCCGTAGGTCAAAGCACCCGTGGCGGCAAGGGCTTGCAGCACACCCACAGAAGCCGAGCTGGACTGGATTGCAGCAGTCAGCAACGCGCCTGCAATCACACCCAGAATGGGATTCTGGAACAAAACGAACAGCTCCTTAAAGCCCGGCACGTCGGCCAGGCCTTTCACCGCGCCCGTCATGGTTTCCATGCCGAACATCAGAACGGCAAAGCCCAGCAGGATGGTGGCAACGTCCTTTTTCTTTTTGGACTTGGTAAACATAAAAATGGCAATGCCAATCAGCGCAAGAATAGGCGTAAAGGAAGAGGGCTTGAGCAGCTTGATATACCAGCTATCCCCGGAAATGCCGCCTAAACTCAAAATCCAAGCTGTGACGGTGGTACCGATGTTGGCACC
>JAZOBX010000307.1:0-7036 GCA_045596205.1 Eubacteriales bacterium
ATCAGTGACAGTACCCTCGCCGCATTCCAAGAAAGAACGGGCAAGGACGTAGGCAGTACATATCAGGAATAAGGAGAAAGCAAACATGAATTATCCTCAGACGATTACATATGACGGAAAAGCGTTGCTGCAAAAGGTAAAGGAGACTGCGGCGGACTGTCCGCTGCTAAATGCATTAAAGGAAACGGCAGAGGAATTTCTTTTGTGTGGACGGTTTTCTGTGGTTGACAGAAACCAAAAGGCCATATCGGGTGATATACACGATTACGTGTCCATGGGGCCCTATTGGTGGCCCAATCCCGACACCCCCGACGGGCTTCCCTATATTCGGAGAGACGGCGAGATCAACCCCGAGACGGTAGAGACGGTGACCTACCGCGCCATGACCGACATGATTCATACCTTAGCGGTGGCGGCGCTGTATCTGGGGGATAAGAGATATTCCGAAAAAGCGGTAAAGATCCTGTGGGACTGGCACCTCTCCCCTGAGACCTATATGCATCCCCACATGGAATACGCCCAATCCATTCCCGGCATCTGCAAGGGGCGCGGCATTGGACTGATTGATTTTTCCACTTCTTACAGACTCTTTGACGGCATTGCCATTCTGAACTATCTGGGCGCCCTTGACAGCGAGATGATGGAGGGGCTGAAAAAGTGGTACGGAGAGGTGGTGGACTGGATGCTCACAAGCCAGCCGGGGAAAGACGAACAAAAGCATCACAACAACCACGGCACCTGGTATGACGTACAGATTGCCTCTGCTTCCCTTTTTATCGGTCGCGTTGAGTTGGCAAAGGAAACGTTGCGCACATCCTATGAAAGACGGGTGCTTGCCCACGTAAAAGAGGACGGCGCACAGCCCCACGAATTGGAAAGAACCAAGGGTATTCATTATAGCCTCTATAACTTGGAGGGACTGATGCTCCTGGGAAATATGGCAAAAAAGGTGGGGGTTTTGAAGCCTTTTTGGGAAATTGACGGTGAAAAGGGAGATTTGCTCCGTCTTGCCACGGACTATATTACCCCTTACGCCATGGATCCTTCCACCTTCCCTTACTCGGAGCTTTCCCCCGAAGGCTCTGCCCAGCGAATCGCCCCCCTGCTCATGCGGGCGGCGCATTATTATCCCGACGGAGGATACAGCGAACAGGCGTTGGCCGCGGCAGGGGACAAGGCGCTATGGAGACTTGTACCGCAAGCGTAGGTGGGGTGTCAGATTCAGCGAGAACGAAAAAGTCTAAAAAGGAAAAATCATGAAGCTATATGCTCCAAAATATTATCGGCGTTTCAGATGTATTGCCGACAGATGCGAGCACAACTGTTGCACCGATTGGGAAATTGATATTGACAGCGAAACACTGCAAAAATATAAAGCCTTAGAGGGCGGCTACGGAGAGGCAGTAAAAAAGAGCATCTCCGCAGGTGATGTACCCCATTTTAAGCTTAGCGAAGGAGACAGATGCCCTCATCTTGACGAAAAGGGGCTTTGCCGCATCATTTTGCATTTAGGTGAGGACTATCTTTGCGATATTTGCCGTGAGCATCCGAGATTTTATAACTATACCGAGGTTGCCGAGGTGGGAATCGGGATGTCTTGCCCTGAGGCGGCAAGAATGATTCTTTCGTCTCCTGACTATGACAAATTGGAGGAGATTGGCGAGGTGGCGGCAGAGGGATATGACCTCTTGTTTGATGCCCGAAAAGAGCGAGAGAGTATTTATAAAATGCTGGAGGGGGCGTACAATACCGCACTGGTAAAAATATACAACGCCTACGGCATTGAAGTGGGTGAAGATGAGTTTTGGCAACAGCGACTTGGGGGCTTGGAATACCTGGAGGAGAGCCACAAGGCATTGTTTGGTTGCTATTCCTCCAAGCACAGTCCACAGGGAAAAGACCTCTATTTGAAGCGGTTTTTGGCATATCTTATTTACCGCCATTGTACCGAGGCAGAGGACAGAGAGGATTTTGGTGCAAGACTTGGTTTTTGCCTGTTTTGTGAGCGGTTGCTGTGTTCTCTTATTGTGTGCAAAGAGGCAGAGACGCTGGAGGAAATTGCGGATTTGGCAAGGATTATATCCGAGGAAATTGAATATTCCGACGATAACACCTACGATTTAACATATTAAAAATACAATAAAAGGCGCCTTGGCAACCGGTTAGGTTGCCAAGGCATTTTTCATTATTCTTGGGGCCGGTCTTTTTCCGCAAGGTCGAGGAGCCAGCGGAGGACGGGGATTTGATTTAAGAGGCCGTCGAGACCGTCGGAAAGATGCTCGCCTGTTGCCACGGTTTTGACCATATCCATTTGGACGTGGTACTTGGTGGAGTAGCGTTGTTTGACGGAGAGGCGGGTGGTTTTATCCAAATCCTCAAAATAAACCTTTGCTGAGCATTCGTCAAAGTCAAGAACGATTTCCCCGTGGGCAAAGGAAAAGACGGCTGTGCGTTTTTTCTTTTCTTCGGGGGCATTTTTTATCATGGAAAGCAAAATTTTGGTGTTGTGACTGGTGGCGGTGAGGTGGATGCGGGAGGGCTCTTGGCTGAGTTTTACATCACGCCAAGTAGTTGGAAGCCCACAAAGAAGGGTGGCGATGAGGACATTGTGGATAAAGGTTTCCACCAAATGCCCGCCGTGGGCGGGGTCGTAGGTCCAAGCGCGGGGATCTTCCCCTTCTGTGATGTCTACGGTGACGTTTTTTAGCGCACCCAAGCGGAGACGCCAGTTGTGGAGGGATTGTTTATCGTCGATGTCAAGGTATTTGGCGTATTCTTCGTTATCGCTGACAAGATAGGTGAGGGGGAGCGCCTTTTCTAAAATATAGTAGCTCAAAAAGAACAGGCGGTCACGGATATCGCCGTCGGAGATAAGATTTTCAATTTGATCCAGCTCTTCCCTTTTGCAGGTAATGGGTTTTTCCATAACGATGAGCCTTGCCTTAGTTGCGAGCAAGGCTTCAAGATAGCTCATGTGCGCATAGGAGGGGGTGGCAACGAACACCACGCTTTTGCTATCTAACTCTTTGATCACTTCTCGGGTGAGAGCGGCTTCGGAGGAACGGAGGCAGAGAGTATCGGCAGAACCGATAGGATCGCCCAAATCGTAGATTTTGATGCTATCGGGGGTGGCGTCGGCGGCAAGAAGGGCGGGATACATCCGTTTCTTCACCACGTCACCGTTGCCAATAATACGGAGACGGTAGGTTTTCTTTTCCTTTTTCAAACGCTCGGCGGGGAATGCGGTGATAATCATACCGATGACGATCGCCGAGAAGAGCGTGCCAAAGAGTTTCATAGGCAGGGGAACTTGGTCACCGCCCGCGCCCATAAGAGAAATCAGCACCGAGCCAAAGGGCATATCAAAAAGGTTGGTGAAGGCGAATGCTTGGGTGGGCACAAGTAAAATGACCACGGAAAAATATTCCATTTCGTGGTAGATAGAGTAGTTTTCCTCGTAAAAACGTCTGAATACGGTATAGTAGAGTAGCCAGACGAAGGATTCAAAGAGATAGTAATAGGCGAGGGCGTCAAGAAATTTGCTTTGCCAACCCAAAAAGTAGCCAATGCCAAACACCAGCGCCCACAAAATAAAGTAAATTTCGCAAAATATAGGGGGCACATTGGGGCGGGTGGCGTTTTTGTCTGTCGTTCCCACTTGAAGCACGGTAACGATTTTGCGATACATCAGTTTGGCGATTTGAAGCAAAGACAGAACGCGGCAAGCCCAAAGCGTCCAAAGGAGGATATTGGAAAGAATGGATACCTCCTGCCCTGCCCATTTGAGGGCGTTTGGACTTGGACGGGTGGAGATTTTAGATAGAATCGTCTTTTTCATTGTTTTTGTTCCTTATTTTTGGCGTTCCAAGTAGCCTGCGTATGCCACACCGAGGGCGGCTTTGTCACCGATGCTGTCACCGAGGGCGGCGGGGAGAATTTTGACACTTTCAAGGGTATAGGAGAGGACTTCCTCACGGAGAATTTCATACATTCCCTCATCCAGCAGATCCTGCGCTCTTTGGTAAATACTGCCGACGACTACCACTTCGGGATTGAGGATATCCAAAATATAGGCAATGCCTTTCCCTAAATCTTGCCCTACCTTGCGGTAGATAGCAAGGGCTTTTTGGTCGCCTTTTCTTGCGCGGTCTGCCAATTCTTTGGCAGAACCTTCTCCATATTGGGCAATACCGCCACCGCTACAGTACCCTTCAAAAGAACCTTTTTTGCCGTAGCCGATATGCCCTTCGGGGTAAAGGCGGATATGCCCCACCTCACCTGCCATATCTGCCGCGCCGCTGTAGGGTTTGCCGTTTAAAATCAGGCCTGCCCCCATACCCGTGCCGAAGGTGAGGAACACGGCATGGTCATAGCCCTTTGCTGCGCCCCATTGCCATTCTGCAATAGCGCAGGCATCTGCATCGTTTTTAAGAAACACAGGCACGCCAAGGGCATCTTCAAAAATCCGTACAATCGGAATAGCGTCCCACCCGGGAAGATTGGGGGGAGAGAGTACAAGGCCTTTTTTAGAGTTGAGAGGCCCTCCGCAGGAGATACCTACGGCTTTGACTTCGGGGGTAAAAAGTTGTTTTGCGCTTTCTACCAGACGAGCAACCGTACTCTTGCAATCGCTGGTATCAAAGCGGATTTTTTGCTTGACGTTTCCGTCTTTATCTCCTAAAACAACGGCGCATTTGGTGCCGCCAATGTCAATACCTATAAAGTATTCCACGAAATTTCTCCTTAGCATTTTTTATACAGTTTCATTATACAATACTTACATGCACTTGTCAAGAAAAGGAAGAAAACGGTGAAATAAATAAGAAATTTGCAAATAATTATTTACAAATAAGTAGATTTTAGAGAGAAAACCTTTATATGACTTCATCTATACCGCGAGGTGGATTGCATCAAAAAGACTCAGGATTTTTTCCTGAGTCTTTTTTCGATGATTTTATTTTCTTTAGATTTCTTTTTGCACTTATTTCACAAGTTCGTTAAAAGGTTTTATCAACTCGGAAGAATAATAACTATACGCAATTTTCCCATATGTTCCTGTTTTGAGCCAACGGCTTTCGCCGTTCATCGTGCCGTAAAACCAAACAAAAAGATTGTATTTGTCAATTTGTCTTGCTTCTTCGGCTTGTTCCTCTGTAAAGCAAGTAATGAAATAAATATAATCGCTGTCGGAATCTTCGGTTACATTTGCTTTTATGTAGCAAAGCTGTGTGCTTTCGGCTTCGTCTTTATGGGCTCCGTGGGTAACAAAGTAGCCTGCATCCTCGTATGCCCGAATGATGTCCTCGCAGGTGATTTCTTTGGGTTGGGGGCTACTTTTGCAGGATGCAAGACTACATACGCATAAAACTGCTGTTAAGCATAAGGAAAAAATTTTTTCATTTCTTTCCCTCTTTTTACTCGGATAATGCATATCCACAAGCGGTGCAACGGTTGTTTTCGTCAAAAAAGTGAACTTCGCTTTTACAAATAGAGTCGACGAAAGAATCGTTCAGTTTTATTTTATCTTCTTCGCTGACTGTCAGAGATTGATTCAAACCGTAATCTATAAACGTTCCGCATTCGCTATGGTAAAAAATTTGGCGATGATTTTTCATAATGATCTCATAATCGCACGCGCAGTTTGCAACACTATTTTGCCATTCGCTACTGTTTAGCAGATTGGTTAAGAAAATTTCTCCATAGGGTGATGCGCAATCGGAATTTTTGTGTTTAATAGCATAGGGCTTATAATCGGTGATGCCGCAAGAGGTGAATAAAGAGATTAACAAAAGGAATGTCAGGGATAAAACAAGTAGGTTTTTCATTTTTATTTCCTCCTTTTACTTAGATAGCATATATCCGTCATTTTTAGTATAGCACAGGTTTAAAGGAAAAGCAAGAATGAAACCGTTAATTCGTAAATTATATCTTTCGTTTCCATAAAATAACCACCTCCAACAGTTGTGATTATATTATATCACGGGTTGCCGGCGTTGACAAGCAACTTGCTGTTGCTATCTTCTCGACAAATTCTTGGTTATCAATGAGTTTATTATATCGCGCTTTCAGAGACAAATCAAGGCGTAAGCCTTGTATGGAATCCGCAACTTGTTGCGGTATGGAATCAGCCCAAGGGGCTGGATGGAATCACGGCAACGCCGTGTATGGCATCAAGCCGCAGGAACTTTATTCTATACGCGCTTCGCGCAATGCCATGCGCGACTTCGTCGGGGTTCCATACAACGCGCGGGGCGCGTTGATTCCATACCAAGCCTGCGGCTTGGATAAGAAAAAGGCACTTGCAGTTGCAAGTGCTTTTTTCTGGGGAGAATGATGGGACTCGAACCCACGGCCTTCAGGGCCACAACCTGACGCTACCACCAGCTGAGCTACATCCTCCATATTCAGTTAAAATGGCGCACCTTGAGGGACTCGAACCCCCGACCTACTGCTTAGAAGGCAGTTGCTCTATCCAGCTGAGCTAAAGGTGCATCATTGCTTACTTTCGCATAGCAGGGTATATTATAACAATTATCTTTTTGTTTGTCAAGGGGTTTTTGCAGGAATTGTGAAATTTTTTCAAAATTCCAGTGCTTTTTTAATGTTACAGATAAATTTTAAAAGTGTGAACGACGGGAGCAAGGTCAGCGGGAGGAGCAAGCCCTTCCCCTACGGGTGGGTTGGAGATTTTAAGAGGGTGAAAAACGGACAGTTGAGGTAGTGAAACGGCTTGTGGCTCTTAGAAAACGATTGACAATTATTTTCTCCCGCAAGTGACCGAGCCTCAGCGAGACCGCCTGTCCCTACAATACTATGACGGCGAAGGTGTCATTTCAAGAAACGCAAAGCGTTTCATTTCAAGCGTTCGCATGGCGAATGCATTTCACGTTGCGACGGAGGAGCAACATTTCATGACGGCTTTGCAGTCGTTTCCCTTCCCTACGGGTTGGTGAAAAGGGGGCTTTGTGAATTAAGTTGTTTTTGGAAAACACCTCATCCGCCTCGTTCCTCGGCACCTTCCCCCTCTGGGGGAAGT
>JAZOBX010000308.1:0-5283 GCA_045596205.1 Eubacteriales bacterium
CACCCAAAAAGAGCAGACACGTGTCTGCTCTTTTTGGGTGAAACCCCACGGCAACGCCGTGGGATGAAATCCTGACGAAGCATCAGAATGAAATCTTTGCGAGACAAAGATGAAATCCAATGGCGTTGCCATTGGGTGTTAGAGGTCAAGCTGAGAAATGATGTAATCCGCAAGGATAGACGCGCCTTCGGGGGTATAATGCACCCAGTCGCGGCTGTAGGTGAGTTGGAGGGTTTTGGCTTTGGAATAGAGGTCAATGATCTCCACTCCACAGGGGGTCAGCACCTCAATGGCTTTTTGGTTAAAGGCTTCAATATCCTTATTGTAGCGTCTGAAATCAGGGGTGTACTGCTCTTCAATGGCAGGAGTGGTGAGAGAAAAATACACTTTGGCGCGGGGAAACAGCTGACGGATGCGCTTTTCAATGCGGAGCAAGGTTTCGCCGTACTGGTCAAGGGGCGTGAAAGTCTCCTCATCCCCCATAATATGGAGAATATCCCAAAGGCCGTTGTTCCAATGGACGATATCCACGTCTTCGCCTGCATCCATTGCCTTTGCCCAATCGTGCAGATAGCGGAGGGTATAATGGACGAAACGGCTGTTATCGTCGGGGGAATAAACCTTGGCGCGGCCTTCCAGCTTTTTCTGCATATGGTAACCGTAGCCGTAGGTAGGCCCGTCACCGGGGGTGCCGATACCGTGGCGAATGGAGTCGCCGATGAGGAAAATATGCTTCATGATTTTGCTCCTTCATGGTGATAACAACTTCGGTTTTGGGGATGCGGTGGCTTTTTTGCTTTTTTAGGCGGGGGTTTTGCTAAAACAATGCGAAACAAGGCGGATTTTTTCGTTTTAAAAAGGGCATATGCGGATTTTCTTTATCGCAAGAGGCGTCCTTTTGCTGCATTTATCCTACCACAAAACAGCTCACCTGTCAACCAAAAAGAAAAAGCGAGCCTACTTCGGCAGGCTCGCAAAGAGACTTTTTTACAGCTCCATCATTGCCAAAATTTCCGCTTTGGGTTTGGCACCCACAGAGGATTTCACCAATTCGCCGCCTTTGAACACCAAAAGGGAGGGAATGCTGGAAATGCCGTAGCGGATGGCCAGCTCGCCTTCGGTGTCTACGTTGATTTTGCAGACCTTGATTTCGGGGTGTTCTTCTGCGATGGTGTGGATAACGGGCGCGATCATTTTGCAGGGGCCGCACCAGTCGGCGTAAAAGTCTACCAGAACGGGAATGTCCGAAGACAAAACTTCGGCTTCAAAGTTTTCTTTTGTAATTTGCAGTAAAGACATAGTGTTTTTCGGGGTGGGTCTTGCCCTCTCCCCTCTCCTTTTTATGAAATATGTTTTTTATTTTCTCATCAGTATTCCAGCGGGCCGTCATAATCCAGAATGCCGCCAAACTCTACCAAATCAGTATAGCCCAGTTTGTAAAGCTTCATGCAGGCCTGCTTACTCCGTCTGCCTGAGCGGCAGTAGACGAAAATCCGTTGGTCTCGGCGGGGCAGAAGGGGAATTTCTGCCGTTCCGATGTCCTCGTTTGGCAAATTGAGCGCCCCCGGAATATGTCCTTCAAAAAACTCATTGGGACGGCGCACGTCCAATAGCAGAAAGTCCTTGGTCTGTTCCATCATGGCGATGCCCTCGTCCATGTATACCTGTATGTACGCTAACCCTTTTTCGGTGCGAACCTCTCCCGACACACCTGCCAGCAGCAAGGCGGGAACCGTTTGCATTGTCAGCTCTTTGCCAACGCTCATGTTTGTTTCCTTTTCTTTTGCTTTTCTGACACTATTGTACCACATCTTTTTTGTTTTTTCCACCCCAAAAAGCGAAAAAGAAAAAAGTTCACATTTTGTCTGCCAAAAACAGCAAATTGTCCATATAGCCAAGGAAAATATGGTGAAAAGTTGCCTTGCATTTGATAAGATTATGTGGTAAAATGTATTTGTGGAAGAATTTTCTTCCGCCGGAGCTGACCCCATTTTTTCCGAAAGGAGAACCAATATGAAAGCCATTGTAGGCGGTAAAATCATTTTCAGCGACAAAGTGGCAGAAGGGTTTGCCCTTTTGTTTGATCAAAAAATAGAAGGCGTTGTGCCAACAGACCAGCTCCCCGAAGGTGTAGAGACCATTGATGCCAAAGGGGGATACGTTGCCCCGGGGCTCATTGACCTGCACATTCACGGATATTTAGGCAGAGACGTGTGCGAAGGCACAGAAGACGCCATTCGCACCATTGCGGGCGGCATTGTAAAAAACGGTGTCACCGGCTTTTTGCCCACCACCATGACGGTGAGCATGCCTATGATCAAGGGGGCGCTGGACACCTGCAAAGCCCTGATGGAAGAGAGCAAAACCTGGCAGGGCAGTACCGTCCTTGGTTGCCATGCGGAAGGCCCCTTTATCAGCGCAAGCAAGAAGGGCGCCCAGGACCCGCGCCACATTCTGCCTCCCTCTGCGCAGTTTGTAAAAGACTATCAGGACGTCATCAAAATCATCACCTTAGCCCCTGAGACGGACACGGAAGACTTCGCCCAGATCCGCGAAATCGTCCGCGACACAAACGTGGTGGTCTCTATGGGACACACCTCCGCCGACTATGATACCGCCATGCGCAGTACCGAGGCAGGGGTCCGCCACGTCACCCACCTGTTTAACGCCATGACCCCCCTTGCCCACCGCGCGCCCGGGGTGGTAACCGCCGCTCTCAATGCCGACGTGTCCTGCGAGCTGATCGTGGATATGTTCCACGTAGACAAGAGCCTTTATGACCTGGTATGGAAGATGAAAGGCAGAAAGCTCTGCTTTATCACCGACTGCCTTGCCGCAGGCGGGCTTCCCTATGGCGAATACTCTCTCGGCGGTATCAAAATCGTGTATCGCGACCTGGTGTGCCGTCTGGAAGACGGCACCGTGGCAGGCAGCGTATTGCCGCTGAACCGCGGTGTGTGGAACGTCTACCAAAACTCCCACATTCCTCTCCATGAATGTGTCAACGCCGCCTCTCTCAACCCTGCCACCGTTCTTGGCATGGCAGACGTAAAAGGCTCTCTTGACGTGGGCAAGGATGCGGATATCATCATCACCGACGAAACGTTCGGCGTACAAAAAACCATTATCGGAGGTAGCATCAGATATGAAGCTTAAAGTAGACGCCAAGCTGGACAAACAGTTTATGCCCCTTTCTCTGGTTGTCAGAGACATGCGGGAGGCCACCAAAGAAAACGGCCAGGATCTGGTGATCGGCATTGAGAGAAACAAAGATTTCGTTGCCACATACAAAACCCGCATTTACCCCGACGGTACGGGGCATGACGAAGAAAACTTCAAATTTGTGGAACGCCTTGTCAAATCCATGGCATGGATCGTAGGCGGCCACAAGCTGATTATCGCAGGCAGCGAAACCGTGGGTCAAAAAATCAAAGCCGCCTACTCCAAAACAGGCGCGCGCGCCTTTGACGTGGCCATGATGGAGAGAGTCTTTGAAAAAGACATTGAAGTGGATATCCGCCCCATCGAACAAGCCCCCGAAAACAAATCCGCCGCCACCGCCATCGGCCGCCATCTGGACGGTTGCCGCATCGGTTTTGATGCAGGCGGAAGCGACAGAAAGGTCAGCGCGGTCATCAACGGCGAAAGTGTCTACTCCGAAGAGGTGGTCTGGTTCCCTAAAACCGAGTCCAACCCCGATTACCACTACCGAGGCATTCTGGATGCCATGAAAACCGCCGCCTCTCATATGCCCCGCGTGGATGCCATCGGCGTATCCAGTGCAGGTGTGTATATCAACAACCGCATTATGGTGGCTTCTCTGTTCCTCAAAGTCAGCGACGAGGACTTTGAAAAGAAAGTCAAGAATATGTACCTTGACGTAGCCAAGGAAATCGGCGAAAACATTCCCATTGAGGTGGCCAACGACGGTGACGTCACCGCCCTGGCAGGCGCGATGGATCTCGGCGACAACGCCGTTCTTGGCGTGGCAATGGGCACCTCCGAGGCAGGCGGCTACGTAGACCCCGAAGGCAAGCTGACGGGTTGGCTGAATGAGCTGGCATTCATTCCCGTGGACTATTGCGAAGACGCCATGGTAGACGAATGGTCGGGTGACTACGGTTGCGGCGTGAAATATTTCTCCCAAGACGCCGTCATCAAGCTCGCCCCCGCCGCAGGCATCGAGCTGGATCCCGCTCTTTCCCCTGCCGAAAAACTGAAAGTGGTGCAAGGCCTTATGGCCGAGGGCGACCCCCGCGCCGCCGATATTTACCACACCATCGGTGTGTATTTCGGCTACGCCATTGCCTACTACGCCGAGTTTTACCAAATCAAGCACGTGCTGATCATGGGCCGCGTGACCTCAGGCGAGGGCGGTACCATTCTCCTTGCCCGCGCCAAGGAAGTGCTGGACAAAGAGTTCCCCGATCTGGCAAAGCAGATCACCCTCCACATCCCCGACGAAAAATCCCGCCGCGTGGGCCAGTCTGTGGCTGCCGCCAGCTTGCCCAAAATCTATTAAAGGGCTTGGGGTCGCAAACGAAAATATCTGCATCAAATCCGTTTGCCCTTGGGCTTTCGTATTTGTTGCATTCACCTAAATCTGCCGTAGCAGATTTAGCTCCAAAACCGAAAAAGGCATAACAAAAAGAGCAAGAATAGAAGGTTTTTCCTTTTACTCTTGCTCATTTTATTTCACTTCCTGTTCCAAGTCTGCAAACACTTCGCTTTGAAAGAAATCCACCACGGAGATTTCCAATCCGTCGCAAATCTTTTTAATGGTGGAAACGGTGGTGCTATGATTTCTGCCGCTGATAATATTATTGAGCGTTGACTGCGTGATGCCCGACAGCAGAGAAAGCTTGTTGAGTGTGATATTTCTTTCTTTGCACAGTTCCTGTATTCTTTTTCTGCACGCTTCGCCAATTGTCATGTAACCACATCCTTTCCCCTATATATTAACTCTTTTGAATTAAAAAGATTAACTCAAAAGAGTTGGCTTTTCTTTTTGGATATGTTATTATATAAAAAAAGTTATTTTGAGGTAAAAATGAACGGAATAGAAAAAGAAGTAGATAGTCTTGGTAGAGTTGTTTTACCGATAAGCTTCAGAAAAAAGATTGGTGCAGAACCAAACACAATAGTTTTGATATCGTTGGAGAATGATACGATAATTATTTCTCCTGCAAATAAATACTGCGCTCTGTGCGGAAATATTATAGAAAGCAAACAAAAATTTAAGCTTTGCGAAGTCTGTATTGAGAAAATAAAAGAAAGCTAATC
>JAZOBX010000309.1:0-2284 GCA_045596205.1 Eubacteriales bacterium
GACCCCGAAGCCTATGCCTATCTGGAAAAAGGCTCCTCTCCTGTGCTGGGCATGGAAGGTATGATGAAAGAGCTTACCAGCTTTGATGCCAAAGGTATTAAGTCGGAGGCCAAGCGGTCTTAGGAAGACAAATGTCTTAGCCAACTCCTTGGCTCACAGAACGACATGGCTACGACCCGACTTGACCCCGAAGCCTATGCCTATCTGGAAAAAGGCTCCTCTCCTGTGCTGGGCATGGAAGGTATGATGAAAGAGCTTACCAGCTTTGATGCCAAAGGTATTCGCTCCGACATCACCTACTGCGCCGCCAACTTCTGCATTCTCGTTCCCGCCCTTGCCGCCTTGGTCGCGCTGGAAGAATGGGATGCCGAGGCAGAAAAGAACAGCCGCGCCTCTAACCTGGTCACCGTAGGTATCGTTGACTTCCTCTATAAGATTGAAAACGGTTATCATTCTTTTTCCCACGGAAAAGGCAGGCATACCGACGAGTCCAGCACCCACGGTGTCTACCAATTTGCCAAAGATATGTGGAAAGCCATGCTTTCCTAAAAGGAGATCAAACATGAGTGAACAATACCGTCCCGACGATATTTTTCAGGAAGCCACCCCCGAAAACGAAACCGTCCCCGAAAAGAATCCCCCAAAAGAGAAACGCTCAGGCCATATCCGTATTTTAGGTATGTCTCTTTCCTTTATCGTAGCCATTGCCTATATCGGTCTGTCCCTTTGGAACAGCGACCTTTGGGCAAGACTCTGGGTAGCGTTTTTGCTTGTCCCTGTTCTTGATTCCATCCCCCTTTGCTTTATCAATAAGTCGCTGAAGTATTTCCAGTTTTCTATGCTGATCGTGTTCAGTTACCTGATGCTGGGTATGTTCTTTGGCATCTGGCATCCCACCTGGATTCTCTTTTTTGCCATTCCCGTGTGGGAAACCTTTACCCGCGGTAAAACCGTCCGCTTTATTGAATTTAAGTAACCCCCTCTGAAAGAAAGGAAGTGTTTCCATGCCCAAAAAGTCCCAAGCAAGAGAAGAAATTACCTACAACGAGCAGAGTATTTCCTCGCTGAAAGGCGCAGACCGTGTGCGCCGTCGCCCTGCCGTTATTTTCGGATCAGACGGACTGGAAGGCTGTGAGCACTCCTTTTTTGAAATTCTGGCAAACGCCGTAGACGAAGCCAGAGAAGGATACGGTGACCGCATCATCGTCACCGCCATGCAGGACCATTCCATTGAAGTAGAAGACTTTGGGCGCGGTGTTCCTCTGGGATATAACGAGCGTGAAGGCAGATACAACTGGGAGCTGGTCTTCTGCGAGCTGTATGCAGGCGGTAAATATGATAACAACGACGAAGGTGCGGTCTACCAGTATTCTCTGGGTCTGAACGGCCTTGGCGCCTGCGCCACCCAATATGCCTCGGAATATATGGAGGTCAGCTCCTACAACGGTAGCCAGCTCTCCCAGATCAGCTTTGAAAAAGGCGAAGCCAAAGAAAAGCTCCGCGTGCGCCCTCTGACCGATAAAGACAAGAAAAGACGAGGCACCGTCATTCGCTGGAAGCCTGACATTGAAGTCTTTACCGACGTGTCCATTCCCGAGGAATTTTTCCTGGATATCATGCACCGTCAAGCCATCGTCAACGCCGCCATTACCTTTGAACTCCGACTGGAGCAAGAAGACGGCAGCTTCAAAACCGAAAGCTTCTGCTATCCGGGTGGCATTGGTGACTATATCCGTAAAGCCACCGAAAACACCTCCTCCACCGAGCCCGTGCTCTGGCAACTGGAAACCAAAGGCCGCGACAGAGCCGACAAGCCCGAATATAAACTGCGGGCGGAAATGGCGTTCTGTATGACCAAAGGGGAAGGGAATGCCGAATATTACCATAACTCCAGTTATCTGGAATACGGCGGCTCCCCCGACAAAGCCGTCCGTGCCGCCTTTACCTACGCCATTGATAAATATCTGCGTGCCAAAGGCAAATACAATAAAACCGAAGCCAAAATTACCTATCCCGACGTAGCGGAAAACCTATACGTCATTATCAGCTCCGCCTCCACCGAAACCTCCTACGAAAACCAAACCAAAAAGGCGATCAACAACGTGTTCATCACCAAAGCTCTGACCGAGTTTTTGAAGGAGCAACTGGAAATCTGGATGGCGGAAAACCCCACCCAAGCCGATATTATGGCAGGACAGGTGCTACTGAACAAGCGTAGCCGTGAGAGTGCGGAAAGAGCCAAGATCGACGTGAAAAAACGCCTTTCGGGGGCAATGGACCTGTC
>JAZOBX010000310.1:0-4526 GCA_045596205.1 Eubacteriales bacterium
GTGGTCATCATGGCGGGCTATCCCGACGAAATGGACATTTTAATGAAGGGCAACACGGGTCTTGCAAGCCGTATGCCTTACGTCATTGAGTTCCCCAACTTTACCCAGGACGAAATGATCACCATCTTTAAGTCCATGCTCACCGATACCTTTAAATACGAAAGTGAGCTGATTGTGGCAATGGAAAAGTTCTTCCATGACCTGCCAAACGACTTCATCCAGTCCAAAACCTTCAGCAACGGCCGTTTCGTGCGCAACCTGTTTGAAAGAACATGGGGCAAAGCGGCTATGCGTTGCCAGCTCAACGGGCTCAGAGAAGTGGTGCTGACCGCCGATGACTTTGCCCGCGCGGCATCCGAAAAGGAATTCCGCTCTATGCAGGAAAACAAGCGCAAACCCATCGGTTTTACTTAATCTCAAAAACTAAAAATATCATATAAGGAGGATTCCCTATCATGGCAGATGCAAAAAACCTGAAGCAAGCCCGTACTGTCTACGACACCATGTGTGAAATGCTGGACGACAGAAGCTGGCACTACAAAAAAGACGAAGAAAACCTCT
Organism: Eubacteriales bacterium; assembly: GCA_045596205.1. GTDB lineage: Bacteria > Bacillota > Clostridia > Oscillospirales > CAG-272 > UBA1740. The sequence continues at coordinate 562 of JAZOBX010000310.1, forward strand.
CCATCTCTTGCGGCGTAAGAGGTGACAACCTGCCCATTTCCATCCGTATGAAAGTTGATGCAGACCGCTTGCTGGTGATGCTCTTCTCTCAAATCGACATTGAAATCCCCGAAGATGTGCGCATTGAAATGGCGCTGGCGGTGACCAAAGTCAACTACAAGCTGGTCAACGGTTGCTTCGACTACTCCCCCGCAAAGGGCAATTTGCTGTTCCGTCTGGTTTCCAGCGTAAAAGACAGCCTCATCGGTCCCGATATGCTGGCATACGTGCTTGACGTATCCTGCGGCACCGTAGACGATTACAACCATTTGTTCAAAAAACTGGCAGACAAAGAACTCACCCTGGCTGAATTCTTTGAAACCGTAGATGAGTAAGGAGGAAAAAGAACCATGGCTGACGCAAGACAAATGAAACAAGCAAACACCGTTTACGGTACGCTTTGTGACGCTCTGAATGCCAGAGAATGGCACTATGAAGAGGACAAAGAAAAACTGACCATTCGTCTCAACGTATCCGGTGACGATATTTCCATGAGACTGATCTTCATCGTGGACGCAGACAGACAACTGCTCCGCCTGCTCTCTTTCCTGCCCTTCAAGGTTAAGGAAGACAAACGCACCGAGCTGGCTATTGCCCTTTGCGAAACCAACTATGCAATGGCAGACGGCGGCTTTGATATGGACCTGTCCGACGGCTCTATTCTGTTCAGAATGAACGCCAGCTACAGAGATTCCATCATCGGCGAAGACCTGGTACAATACGTCATCAGCTGCGCTTGCCACACCATTGATAAGTACAACGACCTGTACCTGATGCTGGCTAAAGACCTGATGGACCTTAGCACCTTCATTGAAAAAATGTAATTTGGTGCGCATTGACCGCACAAAAACATGAAGCATAAGTCTTACCCAACTTCCCACGAGGAAGTTGGGTAGTTTTATCAGATAATATTTTTTTGCATATTGGATTTGATGTTCTGCGATAAGCAAAAGGAAAAGGCAATCTATGCATACGAAAAGAAAAATTGCAAATCACTTAAAAACCAAAGATAAAAGTCAATACAGTCATTTAGACGTCATTTTTGAGTTATACGTAAATGGAAGTCTCAAAAAGCTGTTGGCAAGCTATGATAGTGTAGGAATATATCCCTCTATCAATCGATTCGGCAAAGCAATACAGTTAGAATACAGCTATCAAAATATATATGTCATCATTGATTTCTTTGAAGACAAATATAATGCCGTTATTTATCACGCCGGCGCAAGCGAAGAAGAATTAGGCAAACTTGCCATTGACTATGACTATCAAGATGATTTTACCTTGGAAAAATTGATTGACGAAATAGACACAAACATCAAAACTCATCCAAAATTAAAGGACATGACTTTCATTGCCCAAAAGAAAAAGATATATTCTTTGGTTGCATGGATCAGTTTATGTTTGCCTGTTGTCATTTTCGGTGGAATAGGGCTATACTGCATGATAACCGAACGCGCCGTAAAAGGAAATGCACTCTGGGGAATATTCTTTATTGTGATTCCCCTCCTTGTTTGGATGATCTTTGATATAAAAGCAAAAAGAATAAAATAAAATGTACTTAAACATCGCGTTTTTGCAGAAGAGGTGCGGCGAATGATGAATTTTGCTTTCATGAGCAAAGCGTTTCTGAAACTATATAAGGCTGAATTTGGACTCTGCGACATCAAAGAAGCAGATTTCACACCAATATTATCTCACGTGTTAATTTGCTTTGTGGTGAAAACTGAAGCAGAAAAAGAAATATTTTTAAGAGAAAAATACGAAGATTGTTGCAAGGCGTATTTGAAATTTATGAGCGAAGAGAAAGACTATAAGAATTTCAATTACGAATTTATGACTTTATCAAAAGAAGAAGTCAAAAAGAAATATGACGGAAGTTATTACTATGCAATGCTTTAAATATTGGGCAAGGGGAATATATTCCAAATGAAAAAAACCTTTCGATTTGATTACAATGATAGAATGCACGCACCATTTCTCATTCTCATATTGGCGTTTGTGTTTTTTTTGGTGCTGAGCATAATGGACAGAAGCATTGAAAAAACTTTACTGTGTATATTTTGTATTTCGCTTTTTTTGGGTTTCTGGCTTTATGGATACGGTTATGGGATACAGTTTGACTATAATCGCAGACGCATAAGAGTGAGACGGTCTTCTTCGCAAATAATAATAAAGTTTGACGAGATAAAACGCATATATTACTATGAGAAAAACGTCAAAAAGGGAAACAAATGGATAAACTTTTTTGAATATGCATTTCGAAAATTCAGCTACAATTCCGCAAAATACACCTTTAATGAAGGCAAGGTGTTTGTGATTGTGATTAATTATCAGAGCGGTTATTTACAAGAAATAGAATTTCCGTGGATGTATAAAGAAAAATCAAGAGCAAAAGCGGAGAAGGTTGAAAGCCAATTGAAAGCAATGATAGATGAGTTTAATGCTACCTTGCTTTTGATCAACAAGCAAAAGTTGACTAAGCAAAGATAGTTATATAGTTTATTGATTGGACAAAAAAATGGGGTTGGTTAGATGATGTCAAACAACGGTTCAATGACTTATAAAAGCAAACGATTGTCGTTTATTAACAAAGGCACAATCGCTTTATTATTAGGAGTGTTGTTGATAGCAACGATTCCTTGTTCGTACTTAATGTTTACGTATTGGTCAGAAATGCCAATACTGATTAAGATATTTGGGCCAATTTTCTTATTGATTATTTTTCTGGGAATAATCATTACGCCTATAAATGGAATGATGATCACAAAAAAAGGAACAATATTATTTTTACCCGATTTTAGATTGTATAAATTGAATATAAAAGATTTAGAGAAAATCGCAATTATATTCAACGAATGGGAAAATCATAAGTATTCTGTAATGGTGAAATTTGTTTATGAAAATGGCAAAGTTCTGATCAAAGATTATTCAAGACAATTTAGAAATATGAAAAACAAAAGAATAGCTATGTCTGTGTATACAATTACCAAAAGAAAAGTCGAAAGAATTTGTAATCAGTTATTAGATTTAAATGTTTGCGTCATTACAATTATAGATAAGAACAGAAACGTAGCCTATCAAAGCAAATAAAAAATAACTCTTGGAAGATATTCACATCAAACAAATCAAACTTGGATGCCGCCGAAGCGGCATCCTTTTTTCTTGCCAAAAAGAAAAAAATCTCGCAACGGAATATCCGTTGCGAGATGGAGGTGGTGTAAGATAGTGAAGTTTTCGCCGCAGGCGAAAAAATCATTCAACAGTCACCTTATAGGCATTGCCGTTTTGGGTGGCGTAGGCGCCTGTGGTGGGGAGTTCGGTCATGCCCGAGACGGTGAGGGTGGTGTCTGCGGTGAGGTAACTGCCCACGTAGCGAGAATATGCGGTGCCGCTAATTTGGTATTCGTGGCTTACCGCAAAATCATAGCCACTAAACCATGCGCTACTGTCAAGGCCGCTAAAGGTATTTGCCATACCTTGGTTGTTGACACCGGAAACGCCGCTTTGGGTTTGCATGTTCAAAACAATCGCAGAAGCATCTGCATACTGCGTCGTTATGGCTTCAAACCAGAATTTGAAGCTGTTGACAAGGCGGTTGCTTTCGTGAATTTTTGCACCGTTACCGAAGAATATGCTGACCACTACCACTTGCTTGCCTGTGGCGTTGTCAACGAGAGGCAAGGCGAAGATTGCCGCGTCGGTCATCCACTTGGTGGAGCTGTTGACGTGGTACACGCCTGCGTTTTCGTCAAAGGTGTATTTGTCGGTGCGCCAGGCGATGGTGTGACCGTAACCAACAGAGGCTTTTCTGGAGTTATTGACGGAGAGCTGTGCCCAGCCTTCCGCGCCCTCGGGGAGAGCCACGCCGTAGGTACCCATATACATCACGATATCGGCATTGCCCCACATAGCGTAGAAGGCCTCCA
>JAZOBX010000311.1:0-6095 GCA_045596205.1 Eubacteriales bacterium
GAAAAATAGCGGCGGGCTCCAGCTCGCCGCTTTTTCCGTCAACACGCAGATATTGCATCGCTGAAGTCAAAGAAAAGGGATTTTCAAAAGACTATGAAAAAGTCATAAAAAATTCAGTAAAAACCCAAAAAACAAGGCAAACATGTGGTCAACTGAAAATAGCCGATTTTGTGAAAAACATATAGAAAAACAGCCGAAAACAAGTCAAAATGGCTTATTTTCGGCTGTTTTTTGGTCGAAGTGACAGGACTCGAACCTGCGATCTCATCGTCCCGAACGATGCGCGATACCACCTTCGCTACACCTCGATGTGGTAAAAATATTCGATTTTTTTGTAAGTGGTCAAACATGTGGTCAGACCGAAGATTTAATGATTTTTCGACATTCGGGAGAGCCGAAAAAGTCAGTGTTTTCAAGGGTTTTCGGCTCTTCTCAAAAATTATACGACGAGAACGGTGATTGAGACCCGAACGTAGCGCTCTACCAAGCTGAGCCACACCTCGATAATGTTTTTGAAAATGATTGTAATATGTGCTTTATGAGTTTCCAATTTGCCCGAGCGCCCCGAGGGCGCGAACGCTGCCGTCGCATGGTCGCGTTGTTCTCTCAGCGGAGCTCGCTCCAACACTCCCTGCTTTGGGCAGGTCAATCGCTAAAAACAGTCTGCCAGACTGTTTTTAACTCATTTACTACCAAGCTGAGCCACACCTCGATGTTTCTATGCTGTTTTTATCGCAAAGAAGATTATATCATGCAAAAAAAGAATTGTCAAGGGGTTGGAGGCGAAACATCAAGGCGTTAGCCTTGTATATCATCCGTCCGAAATGAGAGGCTCTCGCTTTTGGGCGGTATATGATCCATGCGAAGCCTTGTATAAGGGATACAGCCCACTTGATGAGATGCGCTCTCGGTCGTGATATACGCATTGGTACGTGAAATATATCTTTCTTTCGCAATGGATAAAACGGGGATTGACAAAGGGGGAGGGAAGTGCTACAATAGGGATACACAAAAACAAATAACGCGCTTCATCCAAAGGGGCAACCCGTTTGGTTGTCGGGGAAACAAGACCGCCATTGTCAAGGGCAAGGTAAGGCGGAAATGTTTCTTCGGGGATAAGGAAATTGCGGTGAGAATCCGTAGCAACAGCCATTACCGTATCTCGCAATATATCTGCGACAAGTCGGAATGCTTATCGGAGCGCGATGGGCAAAAGCCCTAAGTAAAAGTCTCTTGGGCAAACGGAGGGGCGGACACACGCAAAGGGGATTCCTTTGCTGTTTTCTGCGTCCTCTCGGAAGGGCGCTTTTATTTTATCCTTTTTGTGAAAAAACAGAAAAGGAAGAAGAAAATGAAACGTACTGTAAAAACCACCGCTTTGCTGCTGCTGGCGGTCATGCTGCTGCTGCTTGCAGTTTCTTGCGGGAAAAAAGTGAATGCTGAAGGCTTGTGGGAGAACGCCACTTATCTGAGCGACACCACTGTGGGCGAAGGCGCCAACACCGTTACCGTAATGATAAAGGCGGGGGAGCAATCCATTACCCTGACCGTGAAAACCGACAAAGCCACCTTGGGCGAAGCCCTCTATGAGCTGGAAATCATCAACGACCCCTCCTTCTTTGATACCTGCAACGGCATCCTTGCCAGCTGGGACAAAGACCAAGCCTATTGGGGCTTCTGCCAGAACGGCGAAATGCTTCCCTACGGTGTGGGCGATGAAAAAGCCACCACCGCAGGCAATCCTACCTACGAACTCGTCTACACCAAATGACGAAACAAACCTCCACGCAAAGCAAACGCACCTTGGAAATGTGCGTGTTTGCCTTACTGGCGTCGGTGATGTTTTGCTCCAAGATTCTGATGGAAGCCCTGCCCAACATCCATCTCCTTGGTATGCTCACCATGACCTACACCGTTGTGTTCAGACGGCGCGCCCTCGTTCCCATTTATCTCTACGTATTTTTGAACGGTCTCTATGCAGGCTTTAACCTGTGGTGGTTTCCGTACCTCTATATTTGGACGATTTTATGGGGGGTTACCATGCTTTTGCCCCAAAATTGGTCGCCAAAGACCAAAGCGATTGTGTACCCCATCGTCTGTGCGCTCCACGGCCTTCTCTACGGGACCCTCTACGCCCCCGCCCAGGCGCTCATGTTTGGTCTGGACTTTCGGGGCATGGTGGCGTGGATTATGGCAGGCATTCCCTACGACCTGCTCCACATGGCAGGCAACCTTCTGGCAGGGCTACTGATTTTGCCCCTGTCACAGCTACTCCAAAAGCTCCTGAAAGGGAAAATGTAATTGCTTTTGTCTCGGCAGGGAAGTTTTTCCTTGCCGAGATTTTTTGAAAGGAGAATAGGCTATGTCATAGCAAAAAGAATTGCCAAACGGGAAACCCACCAAAAGTGCATATCATGATTGTGACACCCAAGGGCCGTACTTTTTGACGGTCTGCACTCAAAATAGGCGAAGACTTCTTTCGCCCCCTACAAGGCAGCATTCTGCGGTATCGCGGTTTGTTTCCACGCCAAAGAGATTTTGCAATAAAGAATTGTATAGCCAAGAATGGAATCACCGAAAAGAGGGGAGAAAAACCCCCTTTTTTCTTTTGCGCTTGCAGAAAAAGCGGCTTGCTTTTTTGCAAAAATCGCAAAAAATGCCATTTTTCCTCTTGCGCGGGGCTGTTTTTCATGTTACAATAGAAAAAAGGCAGTAAACCTAAGGCAGAAACCGATACAAAATGACTTTTTTCACGGAAGGAAACAGGCTTATGTTAAAAATGGCGGTGCGCAACACCCGAAAACTCATTCGGGAAAAATCCAAAAACGAAAATATCCGTTTGGGGCGCTTTTTCACCAAACCCGATACCGCGCGCCTGATGGCCAATTTCTGCACCCTCACCGACAAACACACCCTGCGGGTGTTAGACCCCGGGGCAGGGACGGGCATCCTTTCCGCGGCGTTGATCGAACGCCTTTGCCAAAGCGAACACCTGCGGGAAATTGACCTGGTGTGCTACGAAAACAACGCCACGTATCTTCCTATGCTCAGACACAATCTGGACAAGATCCGTCGCCGTTGCCGTAAGCTCTACGGCGTGAAGGTGGCGGTGAATATCCTGGAAGAAAACTACATACTCTCCGGTAAGGAATCCTACACCATCAATCTGTTCCGCGAAAACACCGATTATTTTGACTACGTCATCATGAATCCTCCCTCAGAGCTGATGGCGGCCCAGTCTCCCGAAGCTCTCTGCGTCAGCGATTTGTTTGGCGGAGCGGTAGACCTTTCCTATCTCTTCGTGGCAATGGCCACAAGCGCTCTGGCGCAGGATGGGGAAATGGTCATGCTGTTGCCTACCGTGTTTTCCACCTCCCCTCAACTGGCGAAACTGCGCAATTTCCTGTTTGGAGAAACCACTCTCCGTCATATGCATCTCTTCTGTTACAAGAAGCCCGGCAAATCCATGAAAAAGGAAATGGTGCTTCACCTGAGCCATAGAGCCCCTCTGCCCACAGATACCGTCTCTATCACCGTCTCTACCGACGACGGTACCCCCGCTAACACTGAGCTTCTGCCCCCTCAACCCCTTTCCACAATCTTACGCGGAGAGGACAAGTCCATGCTACTGTTGCGGGACACAGGGGAGATTCAAGTGATGAAATATATGCAGAGCCTGACCTGCTCTTTTGCCACCTTCGGTCTGCGTATGAAAACGGGTCTGACTCTTCCTTCCCGTTACCGTGATTATCTTTACGATACCCCCATCCCCGGCACCGTACCCCTCATTCATCCCTGCTCGGTGACAGGCGGCAGAGTCTTGTTCCCGGCCAATATCAAGGGGCAATTCCTTATGCCCGTGATCCCTTCGCTGATGCAACCCAACCACAATATGCTCCTGCTCCACCGTATTCCTGCCAAATCCGAAAAGAGACGGCTGGTGTGCGGCGTGTACCTGTCGTCCCAGATGGCGTCCCAGAAGTTTATTTCCACTCACAATAAACTGAATTACATCGACAGTACCAAAGGCGAAATTGACCCGCCCTTCCTCTATGGGCTCTACGCCTTTCTGTCCTCTTCCATCTGCGACACCTACGTGCGCCTGATTTCCAAGTCCACTCAGGTCAACGCCAAGGAGCTGTCCAACCTGCCTCTGCCCAAAGCAGACGTGTTGCGCCGCTTAGGAAGTCAACTGATTTCCGTGCGCGTGTATACCCCTCAGTATTGCGACAAGGTCATCTATGACGTGCTTCACGTGGCAATGAAGACCAACTAACGCCCTAAAAAACGCCCACTAACATTCCTGATTTTATTAAAATGAGAAAAACCCCCTTGCTTTTTATCAAAAATCGGGGGTGCGGTAAAGCCCAAACACGAAAAAACAAAAAAATCGCTTTTCCGCCCTGCTTTTTTTAAAAAAGTATTGCATTTTGATAAAATATATGGTACAATAACCTATAGCAATTCATCGGCAGACCCGTCTGCCTTGCAAGAAAATCATAAATGGAGAACTCATAATGAACGTACTCAACATCATTCTTCAAATTCTTCTGCTTGTGGCAGGCGTATTCCTCGTAGTAGCCGTTCTTCTGCAACGTGCGAAAACCAAAGGTGGCCTCAGCGGCGCTATCGCCGGTGGCGTAGATACCTTCTTCGGTAAAGAACAAGGTCCCAAAGTAGACCGTTTGCTCAACCGTCTGACCATTATCGTCACCATCGTTTTCGTACTGTTCGTAGTGGTTGTATACGTGATCCAGCCCGACTATGCTTCTTCCACCTTCGCTTCTTCCGGCGAATGGAAGCACGCATCCATCTTCTCCGGCGCTCTGGAACACACTCACTAAGATCTAAACCAAAAACCCGACCTTGCGGTCGGGTTTTTCTTTTTGCATTGCCGTGTATGACGGCAGAAAAAGGAAACATGGCGCAAAGTGGCCAATAAAGCGTATAGTTTACCAACGAACGAAAAAGGCAGAGCCGATGGAGTGCAAAATTAGCGGCAAAATTGAAGCCACCACATTTTTTGTGGTGGCTTTTGATATGCAGAAAGCAAAGAAAAGCCCCGCGCGAGGCGGGGCGAGATTTACGGCTTTTTGGCAACTGCTTTCAAGCGAGCCACGAGTGTTTCATAACGCGGGTCGGCTCGCAAAACAGCAGCTTCATCATCGGTTGTTAACCAATTAAGCATAGACTGCGAGCGGTTGCCCTCGGCTTCCATGATCCAGCCACCATCGGAATAACCGCGCAGAACAGGTGAAGTATGGTCAGCATCAAAATCATAAGTATCCATACTGATTGCGAAATCCGCGGATTTTTCTAACCATTTCCACGCATTTTCGGGATCATTGTTTCGAATAAAGATGATTGCTATATGACTACAAGCGATCTCGCCCTCTTGTGCCAAATACTGATAATCTTTATCGGGAAACAGTAGTTCAAGCAAATCAACCTGAAGTTTATGAAGCTGGATTCTTTCTTCTGCCGTGTAAATCATTTTATCATTGTCATGGCGATGACCGCATGCACAACCGATAACCGCAATCAATTGACAGATCAAATATGAGATATACGATTGCCTTTTCTCAAAATCAGCATCACCTTTCCAAGTGTAAAGCATAAAATTTTCATACGAAAAATGCGACTTCGGCATTTCCTCGGAAAGCTTTAACATTTCCTCACGTTTCCCCGCATATTCGTATGCAAGAGCAAGTGTACGAATTGCTTCATATCGTGTGGTGCTGTCGGTACATTCCTCAAGAATTCGATTGCAAAGGTCAAACGCCTCGTCATACTTTTTGATGCCTTTTCGGGAATATTCGCATACAATTGCATCCGCAAGGGTCTGCATGATTTTATAATCACGTGGAAATTTTTTATTTGCTTCACGAAGAATGGCGGTGTACTCCTCCCACTTTCCTTGGTGACACAGACTCCGTGCTGCATTCAAATATTTTTTGATTTCCTCGTTATTCTTTTCAATATCAATTCCAAGCAGAACATCCGATGAAACGTCAAAGATATGACAGAGTGCCGGAATCTGTGAGATGTCGGGAGCAGTTCGGTCACACTCCCATTGAGAAATAGCTCGTGAAGTA
>JAZOBX010000312.1:0-4219 GCA_045596205.1 Eubacteriales bacterium
GGAGCGGTCGGCTTCTTTTTGGATATCTGCGGGGGTGACCGTCACCGTCAGGTCGGGGGTGGCTTCCTTTGTCATATACCCTTTGCAAAGGCGAGGCAAATAATCGTATTGATGGTGAATCTCAATTTGCAAATCTGCTACGCGAACAGAAAACATAAAACCCCTCCTTTTCTTTTTACGATACCAGTATAGCACAGTTTAGGGGAAATTGCAATTGGCTTTTGGGAGCTTGTTTTCAAAATGACAAAAAAGAAGGGAAAAATCTCCCGAATACTGTGGTTTTGACTCTTGACAGAAGGGGGATTTTTGCTTACAATTAAAGTGAAGAAAAATGCGCTTGAAAGGGCTGTGCTATGCCATATCTGAAAAAAAGAAAGGAGCTGTGTCTCACAGAGGGGCCGCTTTTTAAAAAGATTTTTATCTTTTCGTTTCCGCTGATTTGCACCAATCTGTTGCAAATTTTATATAATGCCGCCGATATGATCGTGGTGGGGAAATTTTCTCCTGTACAGGGAGGTGTGGGCGCCATCGGCTCTACCACCTCGCTCATCAATCTACAGCTGAATCTGGTCATTGGGATTTCCGTTGGCGCCAACGTGCTGATTGCCAACGCCATTGGTGCGAGAGACGAGAAGCGCACCCGCACCGCTGTCCACAACGCCCTTTGGATGGGGTTGGTGCTGGGAATTCTGAGTATGGCCATTGGCGAATGCTTTTCCAAACCCCTTCTGCTGTGGATGGATGCCGACCCCGCCCTTTTGGATCTGTCGGTGAAATACGTGAGAATTTACTTTTTGGGCGTGCCCTTTATGGGGGTGCTGAACTACGCCATCGCCGCCCTACGCGCCAAGGGAGACACCAAAACGCCTCTTTACATCATGTCGGTTTCGGGTATTCTCAACGTCATTCTGAACATTATTTTTGTGGCAGGGCTTGGCATGGACGTGGACGGTGTTGCCTGGGCGACTACGGTCTCCACGGCTGTTTCCTGCATATGCATTCTGATACATATGCGGAGGCTCTCTGACTGGTGCCGCTTTGAATTTGTCCGCATGAAAAACATAAATTTCACGGTCATGGGACAAATGGTGCGCATCGGTGTGCCTTCTGCCATTCAAAGCTCCCTGTTTTCCATTTCCAATATGTTCATTCAACGCTCCATCAACGGCTTTGGTCCCGCCGTGGTAGAGGGTAACTCTATTGCTGTCAACGTAGAAGGAATAGCCTACACTGCCGCCAATGCGGTGACCCAGGCCTCTATTACCTTTGCGGGGCAAACCGTCGGGGCGAAAAAATACGACCGTCTGGGTAAGCTCATTCGGGATATTTACGCCGCCGCAATGCTGGTGGGTGTGGTGGCAAGCGTCTTTATTTTCGTATTCCACCAATCTCTGTTTTCCCTTTACATCCGAGAGGGAGTAGCAGCCAAAGACGCCATTATGGAGGCGGCGGTGGTGCGCGCCTACTACGTGATACTTCCCTATTTCCTGCTCACCTTCATGGACGTGGGTACGGGGATCACCCGCGGGTTGGGATACACCACCGTGTCTATGGTGATTTCCCTTCTGGGCGCGTGTGTGTTCCGCGTGGTATGGATTTATACCGTGTTCGCAAAAATCACCACCTATGAAGTCTTGCTTGTGTCTCTGCCCATTTCTTGGCTTGTGACGGGCGCGGCGTTGCTCGCATCTGCCTTCTGGATGCGGAGACAGTACCTAAAAAAAGGGGAAACCGAGGGGGTTTTGGAAAATTAAACTCCATTTGCCCAAAGCTATCCCCTAATGATTCTGATTATCTGGAGAAAATCATGAGACCTTTTGCCAAACTGACGATCACCGAAAAAGCAGAAAAATCCATCCGCGCAGGGCACACCTGGGTGTATGGAGAAGAAGTGACCCATGCCGAGGGCGACTACCAAAACGGTGAGGTGGTGGACGTCTATTCCAAAAAAGACCGTTATCTCGGCTCGGGATTTGTGAGCGAGACATCCAAAATCCGCGTGCGGCTACTGTCCCGCAACGCCAACGACAGATACGGCGAGGACTTTTTCCGCCGCAGAGTGGAATACGCCCTTGCCTACCGCAAAACGGTGATGGGAGAGGACTATGCCTGCTGTCGGCTGATTTTCGGAGAAGCAGACGGCTTCCCCGGGCTGACGGTGGACCGTTTCGGTGACGTGCTGGTGACGGAGGTACTGTCTTTTGGCATGGACAAGGTAAAAGACTGGATTTATACGGCATTGTTGGACTGCCTCAGAAAAGAAGGCGAAACCGTCTCCGTTATCTACGAGCGAAACGATTCCCCTCTCCGCCAAAAAGAAGGGCTTCCCCTGTATGCGGATTTTTACAAAGCCGAGGGACTGCTTTCCGAGGACAGCGGCCAGCGCATCATTTGCGAAAACGGCATCCGCTATCATATCAACTATAAAAACGGACAAAAAACAGGGTTCTTTTTGGACCAGAAATACAACCGTCTCTCTGCCGCGAGAATTGCAAAAGGCAAGCGAGTGCTGGATTGCTGTACCCATCTTGGCTCTTTTGCGCTAAACTGCGCCAAGGCAGGAGCAGAGCACGTGACCGCGGTGGATATTTCCGCCGATGCCATTGCCATGACGGAGCAAAACGCCATTTTGAACGGGCTCGAGGGTAAAATGGATTTCCTTTGCGTGGACGTCTTTGACCTGCTGACCAAAATGGACGAAGAGCATAACTGTCCTTATGACTATATCATCTTAGACCCGCCTGCCTTTACCAAAAACCGCGCCACCGTGGATGCGGCGTACAGGGGCTACAAGGAGATTAACAGAAAAGCCATGAAGCTGCTGCCCCGCGGCGGATACCTTGCCACCTGCTCCTGCTCTCACCATATGACCGAGGGGCTGTTCAGAAAGATGCTGTCCGAGGCGGCGGCAGACGCTTCTGTATCGCTTCGCCAAATCGAGGCACGGCAACAATGCGCCGACCACCCCATCCTATGGGGTGTACCCGAAACCCATTATCTGAAATTCTATTTATTCCAAGTGGTGTGATTCCATTCAGAAAAGGAGAAACAAAATGAAAAAGCTGGCTTTATTTTTGGCACTGATCATGATGTGCTCGGCAGTCCTTCCCCTGCTTTCTTCCTGCCAAAACAAAGGGAACGATGCCACCGCAGACAAACCGCTCTCTCCCCCTTCGCTAAATATCGACCCTGCTCTCGAGAAGGATTTTTACGTCCAAGCAGAAGGAGAGGACATTGTGATTGTGGGTGTAAAAGACGACAGTATCAAAGAGCTTGTCATTCCCGAGGGGGTCACGGTCATTGGAGATAGTGCTTTTAGCGGTTGCGACTACCTGGAAAAAATCACGATTGCTGATAGTGTAAAGGTCATTAAACAATTTGCTTTTTCTTCTTGCAATCGGTTAAAAACGGTAGAAATCGGAGAAAACAGTCAACTCACCGCAATTGAAGAATACGCTTTTGATCGATTGGAGCATTTCTGTATTCCCAAACAAGTACGCTCCATTTCCCCTAAGGCGTTTGACCGCGATTTTTTGGTTTCCCTTGGAGTAGACAAAAGCAATGAAACCTATCAGACGCTTGACAACAGTCTCTATTCAAAAGACGGTAAAACCTTGCATATATTTGTCAACAGTCAGAAAACCGACAGCTTTTCCGTTCCAAACGGCGTTGTGACCATTGGATTTGGCGCTTTTGCCGGCGATAGCCGTCTGACACATATAGAGCTGCCTGATAGCATTCAATACATTGAAGAATCTGCTTTTGCGGGATGTGAAAGCTTACAATATCATTATGATAACGGCGTGGAATACTTGGGAAATGAACGTTGCCCTCGCCTTGCGCTCATCTCTTACGACCCTTATTCCTTTAGCGGCTTAACTGAATACGTCATCCCCGCAGAAACCCAAGCTATTATGACCGACGCGTTTGACGGATATTACGGAGGCGTTGACGCATCTGTTGAACAGGGTAACCCTTATTTCAAAGCGGTAGACGGCGTCATTTATTCCAAGGACGGAACGGAACTTGTGTACCATTCCCGCATGTCTAATACGCAATTTGACATCCCCAATGGCGTCACTACTATTCGGGATTATGCATTTTTTGCAACGCCCAATCTCAAAAAATTGACCATGCCGAGCTCTGTAACGTATATTGGAAAATATGGATTGGCATATACCTCTCTTGAAACAATTCAGCTTTCAAACAACCTGACCTA
>JAZOBX010000313.1:0-2688 GCA_045596205.1 Eubacteriales bacterium
GCTCCAAAGCCAACGCTCCTCAAGCCGCAACCACGGCGACGATCGCGCCATGATTACCGCCCGCCGCGATTTCCTCGAAAAGGGCTATTATGCCCCTTTAAAGGCGGCCTTGCAGGAAAAAGTGTATTTTTACACCGCAAAAAATGCCGTAATCGCCGATGCAGGCTGTGGCGAAGGGTGGTATACGGAGCAAATCTGCCAAAGCCTATTTGAGCAAAATATTCCTTTTTCCGCCTACGGCATTGATATTTCCAAAGACGCCTTGAAAATTGCAGGCAAACGCCCTTTGGCAAAGGCGGGGAAGATCGACTATGCGGTAGGTAGCGTATACAAAATGCCTATTCTGCCAAACAGCGTGGATCTGGTGCTGAATCTGTTTGCGCCTCTGGCGACGGAAGCCTACACCGCCGTGCTGAAGCAAGGCGGTTTTCTTCTTCTTGCCGTGCCCGACCGTTTTCATCTGTGGTCGCTCAAACGCGTGCTCTACGATACGCCCTACGAAAACCAGGTGGCAGACAGCGCCCTTGCGGGCTTTTCGCTACTGGAGGAAAAAGCCGTTTCCGCCACCATCACCTTGCCCACAAACCAAACCCTGATGGACTTGTTTCTCATGACGCCCTACGCCTTCCGCACAGGCCAGTCGGGGATCAACCGTCTGCTTTCCTGCGAAACGCTTACCACCGAAATTGCCTTTCGGGTATTTTTATACCGCGTGGGCGAGGCGTAATGCTTTTATTTTTTTGTCCCCTTTTCCGCTTTGGAGGAGGGGGCTTTTTTCTTTTCCGCTTTTTTGCGGTCTTCCTCTTGCTTTTTGCGGGCTTTTTCTTGCTTTTCTTTTTCTGCCTTCGCCGCTTTTTCGGCTTTTTCTTTCTCTTTCCTTGCCGCTACCGCCGCTTTGTCTGCCTTTTCTTTTTCTGCCTTCGCCGCTTTTTCGGCCTTTTCTTTTTCTTTCTTTTCTGCAATTGCCGCTTTGCTTGCTTTTTCTTTTTCTGCCTTGGCGGTTTTATCTGCGGCTTTGAGTTGGGGGTTTTCTTTTGGGTGTTCTTCCAGTAGCGAATCGGTATATTCGTCCAGCTGCTTCATCAACTGCATACTTTCATGGCTGGCGCGGAGAAGCTGGTGCATAATGCGAAACATCATGTCTCTGTCCTGCTTTTCCAGACGTGTAAAGCTGGTGATAATGGCGCGGATGCTTTTTAGCTTGGAGGATACGATGTCGGTCAGAGTTTTTGCCCCCGAATCGGAAATCAGTCCGAATATTCTTTGGATAAACACTTCCCGCTCTCTCATGGTCAGCTTGGCAAGCCAACGGTCAATGGTCACGTCCGCCCGCACCCCAAAGGCAGAACGGGTGCGCATATGTCTGAAATGCGGTCCCACCACCGTCCAGGAAAAGGGATCGTGCTGAAGAACGGTCTTTTGGGTGCTGTGAATGACGTGATAGTGCTTGGGACTGTGGAGCAACGCCCCCACGATCGAGGACTGAGGCACGAAGCTTACCAGCCGTTTTTCAATGGCAAGGTAGCCCTCCGTGGTGAAAAATTCAGGCAAAAAACCGGGCCCATCGTTGCTGTATGCGTTGACGATCTGGTGTTGTACCAAGGATGTAGCGCAAGCGGCGGCGTAAAAAGCAAGATTGCCTCCCTTGGAGTGGCCGCCCAGACGGATCTGGCTCACGGGAAACACCTCTGCCACCTTCTCTAAATATTCCACCGCCCTGATCTGCGCAGGCACGGGAGAGGTAAACGCCAGCATAAAGTCTTCTTTCCAGCCGATAATGTTATCGTCCGTGCCACGATACGCCACAAATAGGGAGCCGTCGGGCAAAAGATAGGTCATGGCGCAAAACTGGATATGCTTTTCTTCGTCCACCTCGTTGGTAAATCCCACCACCTTGGTGTGACGGAATCTGCGGGATGCCACCACCGCGTGGGCAAGGTGTATCATTTCGGGGGAGACCATTGCGCCCAGATAATGAGAAGTAGACCCCTTGGCGTATTCGCTCACGGCCTGTGACAAAAGAACGGGCTCACCGTCGATCCGGCCGTCGATCAGCCCTTCAAAATTCAGGTAGCAAACCATAGACAAAATCAGATTGTCCACCTCGCAAAAATGGGCGTCGGTAAAGGTCAGGTCACCGCGCCACCGCAGGTAGGCAAACACGTTGTCATGGTCAAAAATCGGATTCTTGGATGCAGGCATAATATTTCACCTATGAAATAGAAAAAAGCTTCACACCTGCCCCCTTGGGTGCAGGTGTCGGAAGGTTGTATTTTTTTGTATACGTAGTCTGAAAATATGGGGATTTTAACATGAAAGATGAATCGTTTTGGTTGGTTTTTGCTGTGGCGAAAATCTTCATTTTGTTTTCTGTTTTTGCATTATTGGATGAACATCGCATCCCCAAAGGAGAAAAAGCGGTAGCGTTCCGAGACGGCTGTCTCGTAGGCGTGAAGCACCTGCTCTCTTCCTGCCAGAGCAGACACCAACATCAGCAGGGTGCTTTGGGGCAAATGGAAGTTGGTAATCAGGGCATCAATGGCTTTGAAACGGTAACCGGGGAAAATGAAAATCCCCGTTTCGCCTTCCATGGGGTGAATGATGCCTTGTTCGTCTGCCACACTCTCCAGCACACGGCAAGAGGTAGTGCCCACCGCTACGATGCGTCCGCCTTCTCTGCGGCGGCGG
>JAZOBX010000314.1:0-7602 GCA_045596205.1 Eubacteriales bacterium
GTGGGGGAGTGTGGGGTCCATGGGGGCTTCGCGGTGGAAGTGGGTGGTCATATGGTATGGCATGCCCGTTTCTGCGCTTTGCATGACGCCTGTCATGACCTCAAGCACGTGGTAGGTCTGGAGATAGGAGGCGCGGGGAGGTCTGCCCTGCTCGATGGCGGCGGCAAGGTCTGCAAGACCCAGCGCGCGGGAGTTTTCGCTGTAGTCAAAGGCGAGGGGAATTTCCTCCTCTTGTCCGCTTTCGCCACTAAAGAAGCGCATACCGTTCTGACTGCCAAAGCAGTTGGGGTCGGGCACGTACAGATTGCCTTTTGTGCCGTATAGCTGAATGTTGGGTTGCTTGGCATCGTAGAGATCAAAGGAAGTGAGAAAAGAAACCGTGGCGCCCGAGGCAAAGGTCAGAAGGCACTCGTAATGGGTGGGTACGTTGACCTCGATGATCTCGTTTTCGTGGGGTTTGGCGGTAATAAGGCGGCGAGCAAAGGTGGTGCGGGCGGCGCCGTATACGCTTTTGACCTCGCCTAAAAGGTTGATGAGCGCCGTAATGTAATAGGGACCCATATCCAGCAGGGGGCCGCCGCCTCTCTGGTAGTAAAAATCGGGGTCGGGATGCCAGCTTTCCACACCTCTGTGCGCCATGACGCATCTGCCGCCGATGACCTCTCCAAGCTGTCCCTCGTCAATCAATTGGCGGCAGGTTTGTATGCCTGCGCCCATAAAGGTATCAGGGGCGCCGCCAAGCCACAGACCGCGTTCTTTGGCAAGTCTGACCAGTTCGCTTGCTTCTTCAAAATCAGCGCCCAGGGGCTTTTCGGAGTATACGTGTTTGCCTGCCAGCAGTGCGGCTTTGGACACGTCAAAGTGCTGATAGGGGCGCGTAAGATTCAGCACAATGTCAATTTCAGGATCGGCAAACAGCTCTTGCATAGTGTCGTAGAGCTTGGGAATGCCGTATTGCTTTTGCGCATTTTCTGCCCGCTCTCGGATCAGGTCGCACACGGCGACGAGCTTTACGTTTTTAAAGGTATTGGCAAAATTCTGAAGGTAGATGCCGCTGATGCATCCAACGCCAACCATTCCTACGTTTAACATAACCGTATTCCTCCGTCAAAATATTATTGCGGCATTATCGTATATTTCTGCGCTAAGAGATTTTTCTTTGGCATAGTGTTTTCCCTCTGCCGCCCAGAGCATTCCCCGTTCCATCAGCAGCTGTGCGGAAGGGGCGGCGTCAAATACGTCGTCGTGATGCCCCAGAGAACAGTAAAAAACTCTGCCCAGCCCCCAGTATTTCGTCCATGCCACAGGCATATCCACAGGCTTGTTTGCGGCGTGAAAATAGTTGGTAAGTGGAAATCTTGTGGTGGCAAGGACCTCAATAGAAGGGTCTATATGCAAATAATACTGCTCGGTCGTGACCTCAAAGTCCTCTATGCCTTCCACAATCGGATTGGCACTGCGACAAATATTGACCGTATAGTGCACACCGTCTCCGCCCGGGTGACTGACCCACTGGCCGCCTGTGATAAACTGCCACTCTGTGGAATTTCTGAAGGCGTCACACATACCGCCGTGACAACCCGCCAAGCCCACACCGCGGCTGATGGCGTATGATACGTTTTTCTCATAGGCTTGGGGGATGCTACTCATGGTGATGCAGGGAACAATCAGGTCATAGACGAGGAGTTGCTCGGCACTTGCAAGGCACTCCACGCCCTCAAAGCGCTCTACCGCAAAGCCGTTTCGCTCCAGAATTTTCTGAAGCCTCAGCGACACTTTTTCGGGCTCGTGACCATCCCATCCGCCCCAGAAGATCAATGCTTTTTTCATCGCGATAATTTCCTTTCCAAAGGTTTACTTACATCATTATTCTAACATATTGTTTTCTGAAAAGCAATGAATTTTTACATGAAAAAAGGGCTGTCGCAAATTTCATTTGCGACAGCCCCAAAATTTATAGGGGAAGGCCCACGTGCTCGTATAGGTGGCGGCGGAGGTCTTCGACGACGTCTTGGTAGGCGGGATGAGAAATCATATTTTCGTTTTCCAAGGGACACAGGGCACTATCGCAGAAAAAGGCGTCTCTTTGCGCGGGAGAAAGGTCGGTTTCCCCGTTCAGGCGCACGTTCACATCCAAGCGGTAGGTACCCTTGCGAACACAGGAGCGCATGGGCCAGCCGTGGGTTTCGTCCCATCTGCCCACACCCACGTAGGGATAGGCAATGCTGTCTCTTTTCCCGTAGCCGATGGTGGAATAGACATACCCTGCTTTGCTGTGAAACAAATCTCTTCCGCCAAACTGGGAACAGGCGGAAAGGCCAAGAAGCGACAGTATGGTTTTAGGAAGGTCAATACTTTCGCAACAGCCCGATTCTCTTGTGCCGCGGGGGTCAGAGGGATCATAGATCAGCAAAGGCACACGGTGTACCCAAGGAGCATAGGTTTGCTTGGAATAGCATCTGTTTTCAGCGAGAGCGGCGCCGTGGTCGGCGGTAAAGACCACCACGGTGTTTTTGTCAAGGCCTTTTTCGCGGAGTTTAGCAAGCAATCTTGCCACCTGACCGTCTACCCAGCGAACCAGTGCATAGTAGGCTCGTTTGGTCATGATGATATCCTCGTCTGACAGGTTGGAAATGTCGACGATATGGCGAAAACGGGTTTCATATCCACTGACGCCCTCATAGATGGGAGCATCTGCCGTAAAGGGGACGTCTTGATACATTTGGTAGTATTCTATGGGCGGAATGACGGGGGTATGGGGCTGAAGATAAGAAACTCGTACAAAAAACGGTTGATCGGTTGGGCAATTATCGAGAAAATCCAAGGCGTTATCGGTGACTTTTTGGGGAGGATAATTTTCTGCTCCTTCTCTGTACAGTCCTCCGATCATAGTGGGGGCGCCTTGGGGCTGAATACAGCCCTCGGTATCGCGGATGCGCTCGCCCCAGGTCAATTCTCCCCCCTCTTCGTTTTCATAGCTGAACATACGAATGGGAGACGGCACGTGGCCCTTTCCAAAGCTGGCACAACGGTAGCCCATATCTTCCATCACTGCAGGAAGGGTCAAAAAATCCTCTCTAAAATGAAAAGGCGGAAAATATCCCTCGTTCCCTGTGACGCCCGTTTGTTCGGGATAGAGTCCCGTCCACATACTGGTACGCGAGGGGACGCATACGGGGCTGTTGCAATAGCAGTTTTCAAAAGTGACACCCCTTTGCCCAATAGAATCAATAGCAGGGGTTATGAGTTGAGGGAAAGGAGTACCGTAAATGCTGAGCGCATCGGTTCGTAATTCGTCGCAAAGGATAAACAGCAGATTCTTTTTCATATTTTTCTCCTTATACTCGTGGGAAAGTTGCACCTCTTGCCAAAGCAAGCAGACGTGGGAGGGCGTAGGGGAAGAACCGCTTGTAGCCTGCGCAAAGGGTGTTGATACCGAGGGCGCCTCCCTTTTGCTCACGGTAGCGGCGGCAACCGCCTCGGCAGAGCGCAAAATAGGGACAGGTTTTGCAGGTTTCGTTTGGGGTCAGCGAGGGAGTGGCAAAATCGCTTTGCAGTATGCTTTGCCACAGTTCCTCCAGCGTGTGGCTGTGGATATTCCCTGCCAGGTATTCGTCGGTGGCATAAAAGTCACAAGGATACACGTTGCCATTGGCTTCTATGACCAGTTGGGGGGTACAAACGCCACTCATACCGCAGCATTCGGGCGGTTGCCCTCTAAGCATCCCAATCCAGTTGGAAAATGTACGGTCGTAGGTATATACGCCTGCACATATGTCTTTGTACCACGCATCGAACAGGTCGCACAGAAACTTTCCGTAGCGGTCTGCCGTTAAGGTATAGGCTTCTTTTTTGCTTTGGGATGCCACCAAGGGGATGTACTGACGGTAGGGGAGTTTATGCTTTTGAAAAAACTGATGCAGTTTGGCGGCATTAGCGGCGGAGGGGTAGGACACTACGGTCAGCACGTTGAACTCTACCCCATGGGCGCGAAGCACCTCAGCGGCCTGCATCACCCGTTGGAAGGTGCCTTCTCCTGCGGCGTCCTTGCGAAAGCGGTTGTGCAGGTCGGCGGGGCCGTCTATGGAGAGACCGATCAAGTATTTGTGGCGCACCCACAGGTTTGCCCACTCGTCATTGACCAATAGTCCGTTGGTTTGGAGGGCATACTGAACGGGAATGCCCTTTTGGTTGTACTGCTCTACCAAACGGTGAAATTCTTCATAGAAAGGGATACCTGCCAGAGTAGGCTCGCCCCCTTGAAAGGCAAAGGTGCAGGATTGCTCTGCCAAAGCAAATGCCTGCTCTATCAACAGACGAAGGGTAGCCTCGGTCATCATGCCGCAGTCGGCCTGGGCGCGGTCTGCCATTTCCTCACGGTAAAAACAGTAGGTGCAACGCATATTGCACCGCCCTGAGGCGGGTTTGATTAACAGATACAGGTGTTTCATCGGTATTCTTTCAGATTGGTGGGGAGACTTCCCTCTGCATCCTGGAACAAAAGACCTTTGTCATCGTAGGCGTCAACGCTCAAACGAGGATAGGGGCAAAAATCTTCTCCCGCAAAAATCTCGCTGCAACTGTCACCGCGGCGCAAGCGGAACTGCTCTGCCATGCGGCGGCGCATTTCCCGGCAAATATCAGGGTATTGGGCAGCCAGATTCTCTTCTTCTTTTTTGCCTTCCGAGAGGGAGAAAAGCCACTCTTTTCCGTCGGGAGCAGAATAAATATACTTGTATTGCAGGTCACGCGCCATATACAGCCCTTCGCCCTTTCTGCCGAACTGACCGTAGAGGGATCGGTTTTCTGTGGGAGCATGGGCAACGGACACCAGATCCCTGCCTTCATAGGTGGAAGGAACAGGAGCGCCTGCCGCATTGAGTAAGGTGGGCAATACGTCAATGAGGGATACGGGGGTGTGGCACACGCTACCTTGGGGCATGCCTGCGGGCTTTACAAGCAAAGGGATATTCATACTGGGGGACAAAAAGCACCGTTTGCCCACACCACCGTAGTCGCCCAGCATTTCACCGTGGTCAGCCGCAAACAGAATGAGGGTGTTTTCGTAAAGCCCTTCTTGCTTCAAATAGTCCAAAAGGCGCCCCACGTTCCAGTCGATAAAGGATACCGAGCCGTAATAGGCGGCTTTGATCTGGCGCATCAGGTTGCGGTCAATGCCTTGGCTTCTGTATTTATAGCGATTCTGGAAACGGTTGATATAGCACAAAAGGTCGTCTGCCCCGTCCGGCATAAAGGGGTCGGGCATATCGGGGCCTCTGTATAGCTTGTTCCAGGGCGTTGGCACCTCAAAGGGAGGATGGGGTTTGATAAAGCTGGTCATTAAAAAGAAGGGGCGTTCCTTGTCTTTTCTTGCGGCAATATAGTCAATGCTTTTATCCACGACCCAAGAGGTGTTATGGAGATGGGCGGGCAATTGAGAGGGTTGGGGGATGTAGTACATTTCACTGCGAACGCCGTGAAGGTCCTTGACGTGGCTATACCCTTTTGACCACACAAAGTCGCGGAAATCCGAACGCTCTGACAAAGGCTGGATTTCCTCGCTGATATCCCGCGAGGCAAATCCCCATAGCTCTTCGGTTTTCCCCAGTTCAAAGTGCATTTTGCCCACGCCGTGGGTATGGTACCCCGATCTGCTCAGCATTTCCATAAAGCTGGGATAATAGGGCATAGGTCCGTTGTCGGTGCATCCCGATTCATAGGGAGCAATGCCTGTGTGCATGGCGTGTCTGGCAGGGACGCAGACGGGACACGGGGTGATGGCGTTGTCATAACGGATGCTATCCTTTGCCAAGGTATCCAAGGCAGGGGTGCGGCAAACGATATTGCCATACGCTCCCAGAGCGTCTGCACGAAGTTGGTCGCAAAAAATCAGCAAAATATTGGGACGGGAAGTGCTCATGTTTTTACGGATCCTTTCTGCGCTTTAGAGTTGTTTTTCATTTGTATTATAACAAAGAGAATGGGGGAAGTCAAGCATTTGCAGGGGAAGGTGCGCACGGACGGGATATTTCAACGGCAATAAGTTTTTGCTGTCAAGGATTGAAGAAAAGAGAAAAGCATGGTATAATAGTGTGAGAAGCTATTTGGAGGCAGGTATGACAGACTTTACATATATGACACTGAGAAACAGACCGCAGATGATGGCGGAGGCGGCGGAGTGGTTCCACGAAAAGTGGGGCGTGCCGACGGATGCCTATCTGGAATGTATGCGGGAGTATCTCCAAGAGGAGACGGAATACGGTTGGTATTTGTGTCTTTTAGGTGAGCAGATGATAGGTGGGCTTGGAGTGATTGAAAATGATTTTCATGAGAGAAAAGACCTGTATCCCAACATTTGCGCCGTGTATACGGAAGAGGCGTTTCGGTGTAGAGGTATTGCGGGGCGGTTGCTCCACATGGCGGTGGAGGATCTGCGAGAAAAGGGGATCTCTCCCGTGTATTTATTGACAGATCATACAGGATTTTACGAAAGATACGGCTGGGAATTTTTCGCTTGGGTGCAAGGTGACGACGAAGATGCGCCCAGCAGAATGTATATTCACAGTTAAGAAATAGGGGGAGCCAAGATGGCGCAGAAAAAACAGAATTTGCCACCGGACGAGGACGGTTATATCATCGGTGAATGCAGCGTGTGCGATATTGACGATATTATTGGGACGGATGAAGACCTTTGCGTACAGCATTTTAGTGAACCCGAGGTGGAGTACGACTACGGATACAACTTTATCACCGCTGTGAAACAGAATTGCCGCAAGGGATACTTTATCGGCGTTGGGCGGTTTTTTAAAAAGGACGGCAGATGGGGCAAGGAATATGCGCTCAAAGAATATGCCGTATACCAAGAAAAGGACGCTTACATCGCTCACCACGCATTGTTTCACTATTTATTGGCTTATGCCAAGGAAAAAGGTTGCAGTCGCATTATTTGCAAAAATAAGGGGGGTAATACTCTATTTTGGCAGTATTTGGAGCAAAATGGCTTTGAAGAATCCTCAGATGAGTGGACATTTTCTTTGCCTGATGCAGAGATGTGCGAAGCAGACAAAATGGTTTTACCAAAAGAAAATCAAGCGCTTGGGTTTGAGAAACTGTTCTTTCTTCGTGAGCAAGGGTTTGCACCGGATGCAGAGAAATGTGTTTTCCGGCACGAGGGAGAATGGATTTCCGTGGACAGAAAAACAGGCGTTTGTGACTTTTCCCAAGGCTTTCAGGTGATGGGAGACGCCCCTTTTACAGTAAAAGGCAGACGGGAGCTTGGTATTCTTCATTGCGCTTGCCAGTTACTGGAAATGGGTATACAAAAGCCCATTTGCATTTATCCCGAAGGCGAGAGAACAACCGACACGGTACCCGATATTCTGGCGGACGGGTGCGGCGTTTTTGTGGACAAAGACTTTGCGGGGATGAGAGAAGAATACAGCTTCTTTGTGAAGCTGAAGCAAGAAGGCAAAATGCAAAAGGTGGGCTACTACCACTACCACTTTGATTTGGAAGTGGGCGGAAGGTACGACTCTCTCGGCTTTCGAACTTTAAAATAAGCTTTTGTTAGTGTAAGTCGGAGGCCAAGCGGTCTTAGGAAGA
>JAZOBX010000315.1:0-2769 GCA_045596205.1 Eubacteriales bacterium
CATCAAAGCGACGAGGCAATTTCAATAGATGCGCTAATTTTAGGCATAAAAACCCTTGCGGCAATAATATACGGACTTGATAATGCTATTGTAAAATAAAAAGGCTCCCTTGTGCAAAGGGAGCTCGACGAAGTCGGGTGAGGGATTGTTTTTTGTCAGAAATAATCAAATACGTTATTCTGTTTTCGGTTTCCAGAACTTTGAAAGCCGCTGGGCAAGAGCGGTGGTGTCTCCTGCGTATTTCAGAGAATGCCACCAATAGGGCATCATCTTTTTGTAAGCAGGCTCACCGAAGCGTTGATCGATCAGTACCACCACGCCGCGGTCATTTTCCGTACGGATCACGCGCCCCGCCGCCTGCATCACGCGGTTCATTCCCGGGTAGGTGTAGGCGTAGGCAGTGCCTTGCTCGTAGAGAATTTCGTAATACTCCCGCATGGCTTCGCGGTCGTTGGAAAGGGTAGGCAATCCCACGCCCACGATAATGGCGCCAATCAGCCGCTTGCCTGCCAGGTCTATGCCTTCGCTGTAAATGCCTCCCATCACGCAAAAGCCGATGAGGGCTTTTTTGTTGTCGGTAGAAAAGGCTGTGAGAAAGTCATCACGCTGCTTTTTGGTCATGTTTGGTGTCTGACAGCGCACGTCAAGGCCGGGCACCGCCTTTTTCAGCATGGCGCTGATATGCTCTAAATAGGCAAAGGAGGGGCAAAAAACCATATAGTTGCCGGGCTTTGCCTTCACCGTGGTCAAAATCACGTGTACCACCTGGCGAAGGGTGGATTCTCTGGAAGAAAAGCCGGTGCTGATTTT
Organism: Eubacteriales bacterium; assembly: GCA_045596205.1. GTDB lineage: Bacteria > Bacillota > Clostridia > Oscillospirales > CAG-272 > UBA1740. The sequence goes on from JAZOBX010000315.1 coordinate 811, forward strand.
GTCCATGACGGTCAGACACAAATGCTCGGGGTCAAAGGGGGAAGGTAACTCTAAGGTCACGTCCTCTTTTCTGCCGCCCAGCACCGCTTTATAGTAGTCGGTGGGAAAGAGAGTGGCGGAAAACAGCACCGCCGAATGCCCCAGAGACAGCTGTCTGTCAATGGTCTTTGAAGGGTCAAGACAGAGCAGGCGCAGTTTTGTGTCCTCTCCGTCCCGCTCGTAAAAGGTCACATAGCGGTTGTCGTAGAGAGCAAACCGACGGCAAAGGTCTTCCAGGTCATAGCAAACCCTTTGCAAAGCCTTTTTCTCGCGGCGGGCAAGGGTGCTTCTTTTTTCTTCCAATGCCGCCCAGGCGTGGGCAGAAAGCGCCTCTATTACGTGGAAAATTTCCTCGGGCGCGGCTTTTCCCGACTCGAAACCGTGGGGGATACCGTGTTTATCTTCTCTTGTATTCTCCCCTGTCATGCGGATAATGTGCTGATGAAGCCCCTCCGCCGCAGATTGGAAAAGAGAAGGAAAATCATCCAAAAATCCCAAAACCTCCCCCATTTGACGTAGCTTTAGGGGGGTAATGGTGGCGCTATACCCCTCCTCGGTGCGGTCAAGAAGGTTGTGCGCCTCGTCAATGAGAAAGCAGTATTTGCCCCCATGGGTAAAATAGCGTTTCAGATATACCCGCAGATCAAAGAGATAGTTGTAGTCGCAGATGACCACGTCGCAAAGCTCACTGACAAGGAGTGACAGCTCATAGGGGCAAACCCCTGCTTCCACCGCCGTTTCCAAAATGGCAGAGGAGGAGATAACTGCCTGCCCTTTGCCCAGCAGTAGCAGCGCGGCATCCATCATTTTTTGCCGCCGCTGGGTATCCAGCCGGCAAAACTCTGCCGTGTCGCCTCGGCAAACAAGCCCTTTGGGACACATCATCTCTTTTGCCACAATTTGCACCGCAAACAGCTCCGCCCCCGCTTTTTTCAGTTGCTCCACCGCAGAAATGGCGGCCTCGCCTACGGTGTTTTTTGGGGTGAGATAGAAGACCTTATCGTAATGTCCGTTACCCATGCCTCTCACAGCAGGGAACAGCATAGACATGGTTTTGCCAATGCCCGTCGGCGCGCAGGCGTAGAGCCGTTTGCCCTCTGCCAGCGTGCGGTAGACCTGACCGATCAGTTCTTTTTGCCCTTCTCTGAGGTGCGAAAAAGGATATTTCACCTTTGCCATGGTGGGGAGCCGTCTGCATACCCGATCCAGCTCTGCCGAATGGTACTGGGCAAGGGTATGAAGCATTCGCATAAAGAAGGTAGAAAGGGTGGCGTACGCCACTTTTTCCGACCTTTCGCAAAGGAGAGTGTCTCCCATAAACGCAACGGTCACACTCATGCGGTCGGCGTTGATTTTGGTGGCGTGGGCGTATGCGGCGGCAAAGGCCTCGCCTCTGGCCCGCTTTTCAATGTCTTTCGTAGGCGATGCCATACCGCGGGGCAGGGCATAGCGGAGCGTGATGCCCTCATCCGTCATCTCGTGGGCATAACAGCAAACGGCGTAGCGCAGATGGTCTGCCTCGGCGGTGATGGCAATTTCTATGGCATCTTCCGACCGTTTGCCAAACAGGTCTTCGTCTCCAAAGGACGTGCCAATCTGTAAATGGGCAATGGACAATGCCACCAGCTCGTCTGCCGTAATGGCAACGCGATTGCTTTCGGGAAGATATCGCACTAAACCGTCTCCTTTCTGCCCTGTCGGGCATTTTTTAAAAAGAAAAATAAAAAAATCCGAAAATCCTCTTGCATTTGTGGAAATGATGTGTTATAATACATTTCGCACCATAGATGGAGGCATAGCTCAGTCGGTAGAGCACTCGCTTCACATGCGAGGGGTCACAGGTTCGAGTCCTGTTGTCTCCACCAAAAATTTTCGCAGAAAATTTTTATCCATTGCGAAGCAATGGCATGGCATCACGGC
>JAZOBX010000316.1:0-4229 GCA_045596205.1 Eubacteriales bacterium
CATCTGCCTGTGCTTCGGTGGCGCAGGACAGTTGTTTCAAAATCTTCTTCAAAGGGGCAATCGTGGGTAGCACCAGCCAGAGTATCGGAAAAAGCAATCAGTTCTTCTTTGGTCATGGCACTTATTGCTGCGCCAGACGCAAAGCGTCCATGGCTTCTTTGGTTTCCATGTAGAAATCTTTGCCTTTGAGGTCTGCTTCCACGGAAACGACGCCGCTATATTGCACTTGGCGAAGCACTTCAAACAGGCGTTCATAGTGCATACCGTCACCCGTTTTAGGATAGTAGCGCTCTGCGCCCTCGCCTACGTGGACGTGGGAGAGGAGATGCCCGTGGGGGAGGATATCCTCGTAGGTTTCACCGTTGCGGTACATATGGAAGGTGTCTGCCAGAAGGCGGATTTCGGGAAGGTTGACCTTTTCGGCCAGTCGGGCGCCGTCAGCGACGGTATGTACCAAATCGTCTACAGAAAGGGGCTCAATGGCGCAAATCAGCCCTGCTTTGCGGAAAATAGGCGCGACGTGGTCGGAAAGGAGTTCTACCAGCTCTTCCGTGGCGTTTTCAATGGCATTGTCACCGTCCAGCTTTCTGGCACCGTGGGAACCGAATACCACGTAGCGGCTGTCTAAAATACTGAGACGCTCCACTTGGCGGTGGAGGTATTCGTCAATGGCGACGAAATCTCTGGTTTTGCCTGTGACCTTCATACCGCTCCAAGGGAACATACAGTTGTAACCAAGACAGGGCAGGTCAAGTTCTTTCAGCTGCTGTGCCAAAGCGGCAATTTCGTCATCGGTAGCATTTGCCAGCTCGCAGTAGGCGAGTTCTACATAGTCTGCCCCTGCTTTTTTGGCATCAAAAAAAACGTTTTCTTTGCGGAAATTCGCACAAACTCCTTGTTTAAACATGATGATCTCCTTACAGCACGATATATTCGGAATTCTGCTCGGTGGTGTCGCGGTTTTCGACGATCAGCACCTTAGCATCGGGGGACACCACGATGGCGTGCCAAACGGCTTGTCTGACGTTATACATTTTGTGGGGTTCCATTTCGTAGGGCTCTTTTTCAAGACCGATATAGAGAGTGGCTTTGCCCTCCAGCAAAACGAAGACCTCGTCGGTTTCCATATGGCGTTCCAGTTTTTTGAGATGAGCGAGCCTTTCTTCACAGCGGAGAAATGCTACGCGCCATGAGCCAAAGTCTACAATCGGCTTATAGCCTTCGCCTTGGTAGTCCAGAATGTCCAGTTGGTTGTTCATAATTGCCTCCAAAAGAATAGGTTTTTGTGAGAAAAACACAAAATATATAGGGGGGGTATTTTAAAAATGTAAATAATTGTTTATATATTTGCAGGTTTTTCTTCCACCAATCTGGTTTTAGACAGATCGGTAAAGTGGTAATAAATTGAGCAAGCAACACTGGCAACGAACCAGCCTGCAGGGTAGCTCATGGCAATGGGGATGACGGTGTTGGAAATATAGTTGGCGACCACGAACAGATACGCCTGACGAAACAGCACGAAGGAAGATACCATGATAACGGTAGGAGGCAGGGTATTTCCTGCGCCGCGAAGTGCCCCTGCATACACCTGGTTAAAACAGCAAAGGAGATAGAAGGGGGTTAGGGTTCTTAAAAACAGCGTACCGTATTCCACGATGGCGGGAGTATCCACAAAGAAGCTAACGGTGGCGGGAGCAAATATAATGATGGGAATCATGATAATGCCTGTGCCCGCAAGAGCGGTGATGAGGGCATAGCGCACGCCTTTTTTGGCGCGGGCAACCTGCCCTTTCCCGAGATTCTGTCCCACAAAGGTGGTGGAAGCCAGGGCAATGGATTGCATGGGCATAAACATGAGCATATCCACTTTGTTGTAGGCAGTCCAGCCCCCCATGACGATGTCGCCAAAATGGTTGATATAGCCTTGGACGAAGGTGTTGGAAAAGCCCGTGATTGCCATCTGCACGGCAGCAGGAATGCCTACGAGGACGATTTTCTTTAAAATGGCAAGGTCTGCCTTGATGCGGGAAAATCTGACACGGACACAGCCCGATGAAGTATAAAGAACGAAAATCACAAGGATGGCAGATACGCCCTGGGCAATGATGGTGGCGTAGGCAACGCCTTCCACGCCCATTTTGAATACCAGAACGAAGACAAGGTCAAGGGCGGTATTGATGACGGCAGATACAACCAAAAAATAGAAGGGGCGTTTGGAGTCGCCAACGGCACGGAGAATGCCTGCGCCCATATTGTAGATCATCAGTCCGACTACGCCTGAAAAATAGATGGTAAGATAGGTGGTGGCCTCGGGCAAAACGCTTTCGGGCGTTTTATTGAGGCGGAGCATATGGGGCACGAGAATGATACCCAGCACGGTAAAGAGCACCGCCAGAATAACGGTCATGAAAAGCGAGGTATGTACGGCGCGGTTGACCTTTTCTTCCTCTTTGGCACCGTAATACTGGGATATGACTACCCCGGCGCCGCCTGCCAGACCCATGAAAAAGCCGATGAGCATATTGATAATGGGACCGACGGTGCCAACGGCGGAAAAGGCGGTATCACTGACGAACCGTCCCACCACCCAGGTGTCCACCATGTTATAGAGCTGTTGGAAAAGGTTGCCGATCAGAAGCGGGATGGCAAACCGTATAATGTGGCCGAAGATATTGCCTTCGGTCATATCCACGTCACGGCGATTTGACAGACGCAGAGAAGGTCGTTTTTTGATTTGTTCCATGATTTTTCCTATCCTTTACCTTTCAGGTAAAAGCGCATATTCTTACAAATACCATTATACGCCAATAATCTTCCAAAGTCAATGGAAAAAGAGAAAAGATTTTTCGTTTTTCAATCTGCGGTTTACCGCTTCAAAACAGGCAATTTTATGTTTTTTTAGAAAAACCCCATAGTGTATATGACCAAATTGCGACTTTTTGCAATAATTTTTGTAAAAAATTGGCAAAAGGGTTGCATTTTTGTTTTTAGTGTGTTATGATGCCATTGAAAAGACACCTGTTCGAGTTTTTATATATATGCTCTAAAACACATGGCGAAGGAGTCCAAAACATGAAAAAGAATATCATTGCCATCGTATACGATTTTGATAAAACCCTGTCTACTGACGATATGCAGAACTTTTCTTTCATCCCGGCGCTGGGGATGGAAAGCGATGCATTCTGGGCATCCACGGCGAAATTGACCAAAGAAAAGGGCGTGGAAAACATCCTTTCCTATATGTACGTGATGATCCAGAAATGCAAAGAATTAAACATTCCTCTGACCAAAGAATTTCTCCAAAGGCTTGGAAAAGACGTAAAATTCTTTGAGGGTGTGACCACCTGGTTCAAACGCATCAACGCCTATGCGGAGGAGCTGGGATATACCGTTGAGCATTATATTGTGTCCAGCGGCACGAAAGAAATCATTGAGGGGACCTCTATTGCAAAGGAGTTCAAGGAAATTTACGCCTGCGAATTTCTCTACGGTGAAGATGGGATTGCCACATGGCCCAAAATTGCCATCAATTACACCGCAAAAACCCAGTATCTGTTCCGTATTTCCAAGGGCATTCTTGATCCCCTTGACCATGCGGGCGTTAATTCCAACGTACAGACCAAGCGCATTCCCTTCAGTCGCATGATCTACATTGGGGACGGTCTGACCGACGTGCCTTGCATGACCCTGGTCAAAGAAAGAGACGGTAAATCCATTGCCATTTATCCCAAAGGACAAAAAGAAAAGGTGATGCAGCTTTTTGAAGACGGCAGAGTCAATTACGTTTGCAAAGGGGATTATTCCTCGGGCAGCGACATTGAAAAAATCGTGGAGCTGGTCATTAGCCAAATTGCCATTTCGGATACGCTCTCAAGCAAGGAAATCAGTTTGTCAAAGAAATAAACACAAAAAAGCAGAGCGAGGACAGAAGGATTGGTTCCTTTTGGACTTGCTCTGTTTTTATAAAGAGAGCATTTTAAATGAAATCATGATATCATACTATCATGGTATCATGCTGTCTTTTAGGTGGGGAAATAAGAAAAAGGAAGATGCAAAGTGATTGCATCTTCCTTTTTGTTTGGGGAGAGACGTCGATATGCGATGCAAAGCATCGCTCGATCTATTTGCCTTGCGGCAAATTCGATATATCTCCTTCGGAGATTCGATATGAGGCGGTCGCAAATAGAAATTTGCGACCGCCTCAAGGGGCGAACGGATTTATAGCAGAA
>JAZOBX010000317.1:0-5492 GCA_045596205.1 Eubacteriales bacterium
ATATCGACGGCACAGCTTACTACTTCGGCACCTACCTGAGCAGCGGCGTTCCCAAATACGACTACATGTCTCTCAGCGCTGTTTCCTATATCACCGGCGACAACCTTTCCAAGATCGACGTAAGCCAATTCGTTGGCCACCTTTGCGAAGTGAAAACCGTTCCTGCTGGTGATGTTCACCAACACGTAGCCGGTGCTGAATGGCAAAAAGATGCTGACAACCACTGGAACGTATGTGAATGCGGCGAAATCATGAACAAAGCTGCTCACGATTTCTCCAACGGCGATTGCGTTTGCGGTCAAGCCGCTCCCGTTGTTTGCCAACACCAAGCAAGCTCCGAATGGTTCAAGGATGACAACAACCACTGGCACAACTGCGCTCTCTGCGGAGCTGAAATGAACAAAGCTGCTCACGATTTCTCCAACGGCGACTGCGCTTGCGGCAAAGAAGCTCCTGTTGTGGATGACGGCGTGATGACCATTCCCGAAGTTCTCGCTTCTTCCGAAGGTACCCAAGTTGTTGTTAAAGGTACCGTTGTTGAAATTTACCAAGCATGGGATGATTACTACGGCAACGTATCCTTCTACATTGGCGATGATGCTGGCAACAGACTGCTCGTTTTCAGAACCGGCACTAACGCTCACGTTGGCGACCAAGTTACCGTTACCGGTAAAGCTACCGTTTATAACGATGTGATCCAAATCGCTCAAGGTGGCGTAACTGTTATCGATGTTGCTCACGTATGTGACAACTACTATGTAGATGCAACCTGCACCGCACCCAAGACCTGCGCAAGCTGTGGCGCTACCGTTGGCGAAGCTAACGGTCACACAGAACCCAATGCAGAAGGCAAGTGTGATGTTTGTAACGAACCTCTGACCGTTCAAGTCGTTACCTCCAACCTTTCCTTCTCCGACAAGGCTAACCGCACCACCTTCACTACCAGCCAACAGGTTTGGGAACAAAACGGCGTTCAGCTGGTTAACGACAAGGGTTCTTCTACCTCCAACGTTGCTGACTATGCTAACCCCGCTCGTTTCTACAAGAGCTCTAAAATCACTATCAACTGCGCCGGCATGACCAAGATCGTGTTCAACTGCAACAGTTCTTCTTATGCTACCGCGCTGAAGGGCTCCATTGCTACCAATGCTGCATACACCGTTACCATTTCCGGTAGCACCGTTACCGTGACCTTCAATGATGCTGTTGATACCTTCGTTATCAGCTCTCTCACCGGAGGTCAGGTTCGCGTGAACAGCATTGACGTTACCCACATCCAATAATTTTCCCTCTTACATTTTCTAAACACAACGAACATACCTAAAAGAACCCCCTGCCTCGGCAGGGGGTTTTTCTTGCTTTTATGGATTTTGGAGTTGTATTGTCAATGATGAATCGGCGTTGCCGAAGTGATGCGATGCTACGCATTGTGATGCTTGTCCACTGTGCCGAAGGCGCAACATCATTGCCGCAGGCTACATCACTCACAGAGTGAGCATCACTTGCCCGCAAGGGCAAACATCGTTTAGCATGATGCTCCAAAGAGCATCATGCTATGGCAGGGGTTTTCTTGTTTTTATGGATTTTTTGTTGTTTTTGTGTTTTTTAAAAAAATGAAAAGAATAAAAAGGCCCCCTTGTGTAAGGGAGCTTAATTGTTTGTATGATCTTCTGTAACAATATGTTTATAATACCATCTCAAAGGGTTTTCGTAAATATACTTTCTTCTTGTTTCGTAATCCTCTCTATCACGAATAATGTGTTCAGAGAAGGAACGTTGAAATACTTTTGTGATACCATGTTCTTGCTTGCAGGCGCGCGCAACCAAAGATTTGAAGGCACAAATTACATCACTCATGGTAGGGGAGGGGCTTGCTCCTCCCAAATTTTTATGTAATATCAAAATCGCATGTATATGATCGGGCATAACGACATAATCTGCGACGGTTACGTTTTCAAATCTGTCTGAAAGTGCAAGCAGTTGGCTTTTTACTATTTCGCCACAGGGTTTTAATTGGATGCTATATCCCCATGCATAATCAGAAAAAACCGTTTCATTTGTTTTTACAACTTCGGACAAAATACGTTTTCTGTCCTGAATACATATCGTTACAAAATATGCACCCGCTTGAGAGTAGTCAAAATGCTTTAATCTTGTAGGCTTTCTTTGGAGAAATTCTTTTTCCATTTTTTACCTGTGTTTTTTCTTGATTTCTATGCTTGATTTCCTTGATTTCCATGCGGGAGGAGCAAGCCCCTCCCCTACCGTTCTTTGTTATGCGGGAGGAGCAAGCCCCTCCCCTACCGTTCTTTGTTATGAGGGAGGAGCAAGGTCTCGCTGCGGCTCGGTCACCTTCTGAGGAAAACGATTATCAATCGTTTTCTAAGCCCCTCAGGCCGCTCCGCTACCCTCCCCTACCGGTTTTCGAGTTGTATTATATTTCCTCTGTCAGGTGGGAAAGAGATTGATACACGGCCATGTGGGTGCGTTCAAGGGTGAGGGGGAGAATAGAAATGTGGCCGCTTAATGTGGCTTCGGTGTCAAGGGTGGGGTTGCCCACGGCCTCAAAGACGGAGTAGCCCTCCTGGAGATACATATCGCCGCCTTTGGAGACGAAATGGTCCTTATAGTAGGGGCCGCCCTGGCGGGTGATGCGGATGGACTGAGGATTTTTGGGAATGTTGATATTGTAGAGATTGTGGGTCTCAAAAAGGCGGTGGTCGCACATAAACTGATACACTCTCCCAAGATGCTCTGCGGCATCTTCCAAGCCGCTGGGATCGGCGGAAAACGCCATGGCGGGAATGTTCATGGCGTTGGCTTCAAAGATGGCGCCAACGGTCCCCGAATACATAATATCTTCGCCTACGTTAAAGCCGCGGTTGATGCCAGAAATCACCAGATCAAAATCAAGCCCAAGACCTTTGACGGCGTAGCGCACGCAGTCTGCCGGTGTGGAATCCACCGCATAAGCGGGGAGGTTTAAGGGAAAATCCACCTTTTTGATTTCCATAGGGCGGACGATTTCGATACCGTGGCTTTTGCCGCTTTGCTCAATTTTGGGGGCAACCACGGTGACCTCGCCCAGCGTCATTGCCCATTTGGCAAGGGCTAAAATACCGGGGGCGTTGATGCCGTCGTCGTTTGTCAGTAAAATTCTCATAGCCAGCCCTCGTTTTCTGCTTTATAGGTTTTGACCTTTTGGTCGGCATCGTGGAGCAATGCCTTCATTTCCTTTTTGGAGTAGACGGTTGCTCCTGCGGCGCATTCGTGACCGCCGCCGTGGTAACATTCTGCCACGTCGCTGATGGTCATAAAGCGGGAGCGGAGGCGCACACGGATGCTGCCGTCGGGACTGTCGATAAAGGCAAGCCAGGCAATACTGCCTTTGATGGCATCAAGGAAGGAAACGGCGGTGCTGGCTTGCTCTCCTGTGAGGGAAAATTTCTTTTGCATTCTCTTGTCCACGTGGATATAGGCAACGCCGTTTTCGGTGATCTTCATCTTTTGCAGTACGTGGGACTGGAACTTCAGCTCGTCAAAATCCTTCAGATTCAGATGGGCAAACAGGGTGTCGGTGTCAATGCCCACGTCAAGGAGCGCCGCCGCACAGCGGAGGGTGTCGCCAGAGGTAGAGCTGTATTTAAAGCGGCCTGAGTCGGTGACCATCCCCGTATAGAGGAAGGTGGCGGCTTTTTGGTCGATTTTCAGCTGGTCTTTGAAGGTGAGGTAAAAATCTACGATGAGCTCACACAGGGAGGAACGGAAATCTTCCACCCAAGAGATGTCTCCATAGGGCTTAATATCAATATGGTGGTCAATTTTAATGAGCATATCGCATTTTTTGTAATGCTCGTTGGCAATTCTTTCTTCGGTGGCTGTGTCCAGCACAATGCCCAGCGCACTCTCGTAGAGGGCGGGGTCAATGGGGGCATCGTCACCGCCAAGGAAAGCGAGATAGTCGGAGCTGTCGCTGCCTTGCACATAGATTTCCTTTTCGGGGAAAGAGAGGCGCAAAATGCCTGCCAGACCGTTGGTGGAGCCCACAGCATCCCCATCGGGGCGGCGGTGGCGCATGATGATGATTCTTTGGTAAGACTTGATCTTGTCTAAAATTTGTTGTTTGATGACTTGATTCATAGTATACTCCCCTTTACTGAGGCTTGTTCATTTCGTCCAGGTCGGAGAGCATCTGCATGGCCTCTTCCCTGTTTTTCACGGTTGCGCCGCTGGCTTTGGCGTGGCCGCCGCCGCCGTATTTGACGGCAATGGGGTTAATGTTATATTTATTGGAGCGCAGTTCACACAAAACACCGTTTTCGGTTTCGGTGAAGTTGACCCAAATCGGCACACCGCGAATATCGGACATTGTGCCGACCATACCGCGGGAGATGGAGAAAATGTCCATGCCCGAGGCGTTCACTTCTTCAGCAGTGGTGTAGATATAGGCCACGTTATGCTCGGTAAACCGGATTTTCAGCACGAACTCTGCTCTGCGGCGCATGGACTCGTATTCGTCGGCGTAGAGCTGGCAATAAATATCGTTGATGGAGAAGTCTTCCCCCAAAAGAAAGGCGGCAAGGGTAAAGGTGCGGGCGGTGGTGCTGTCATAACGGAAACGGCCCGAATCGGTGACCATGCCCGTGTAGAGGGATTTGGCGGCAAGGGGAGACAGCTTCATGCCCATAGTATAGGCAATATTTGCAATCAACCCTGCACAGCTTTCAAAGCCGGTGTCTACCAGCTCGGTCTCGGCGATTTCTTCGCAGAAAATGTGGTGGTCAATGCGAAGGGTTTCTTTTGCCAGGCGGTAGCGGTTGTCGCTGATGAGATGAGAGGCGGAGGTGTCTAAAATAATGGCAAGGGCGTCGGTATAGGCTTCGTCGGGGATAATGTCCATTTGGGAATCGTCCATAAAGCCGTAGCGTTTGGGGGCATCCCCCACCGTGTAGACTTCTTTTTCGGGATAGTTTGCCAAAATCAGGTGTTTGAGACCAATCTGGCTCCCCATGGCATCGCCGTCGGGATTGGTATGGCGATGGATGATGATGCGATTGTGACGGGAAATGACGTCAAGAATATGTTGATACATTGGTTTGACCTCTTTTTTTATTTTAACTTTATTATTATACCATAACAAATAGGGAGATGTCAAGAAAGAGGTTTTGGAACTAAAGGGCGGTGGAAGCTTTAAGTTTCGTTAGGTTGTTTTGGGAATAACACCTCATCCACCGCAAGCGGTCCCCCTTCCCCCACTGGGGAAGGTTTTGATTTATAGAGGCTTGTAACTTTATAGAAGCAAATGTTGTTCCCTACGGACGGGGAAACGTTAAGAAAGGGGAAACAGTTGACTTTTTTTAGGGTTTGCGGTAGAATAAAGGGGAAAACAGCGAAGGAGCGAAAAATGGTTTCACTTTTGGTATTTGATGCGGACGATACCCTTTACCATTGGCTGAGTTACTACGTACCTTCTTTCTACGCCATGGCAGAGG
>JAZOBX010000318.1:0-1667 GCA_045596205.1 Eubacteriales bacterium
CCGCGCAGATACTGTGCGGCGGCAAAGGTTCTGGGGCCTGTATTTTTAGAGAATTGCTTGGTATCCAGCACAATACCGGAAAACATGAGTTCTGCCTCAACTTTATGCAAGGCTTTTACATTGAGACCGTATTCCAAAAACTCTGTCACCAGCTCAGAGGCGGAAGAAGCGGAGGGCTCAATAAACGCAAGTTTTACGTTAGAAGGCAATTCTTTGGGTTGGATATGGTGGTCAACGATGACGATGCTGGACGTGTGATGCACCAATTCAGGCACTTCAAAATGTTCAAAGTTGGCAACGTCAACCGCAATCAGAAGTGATTTTTGCCCCAACAGTTCAACGGCTCTTTCGCCTGTGACAAAGGCATCTTTATATTCATCCATCTGTCTGGCATAAGCAATGACGGGAGCGGTGTTTTTATCGGTTTTTGAATATACGATATGATACTTCACGCCGCACATACGAACCAGTTTCGCCATACCGATAGCGGCACCCACAGAGTCGTTGTCGCCGCGTCTATGCCCCATAATGACAACGTTTGTCGCACGGCGGATTTCCGCACAAAGCTGGGTAGCAAACACACGGGCTTTCACATTGGTACGCTTGTAAACGGCTTTGGTTCTGCCACCAAATACTTCCACGGAAGTACCGTTTTTACAAACAACCTGGTCACCGCCGCGTTGAAGTGCCATTTCATGCGCCGCTTCGGCGGCTTTTTCACGTTCTGCGAGCGACCCGCCCACGCGGGCGATACCCATAGATACGGTAATGGAGATGCCGTCACCCACGTGGGTATTGCGAATATCGTCAAGTACGGAAAACCTGTCTTCCATACAAGCCATCAACTGCTTGGTGTCCAGCAAAAGCATATATTTATCCGTATCGTAGGCAAGGAGAATGAAGTTGTTTTTCATTGCCCATCTACGCAGTTTGGTGTCCACTTCCAGCAAGGTATCGTTCATACTCTCGCTTGTGTACTGCATGGCGCTTTGCAGGTTATCAATGGATACAAAACCAATCGCCATACGGTCATCGTCGTAGGCTTTTTCGGAATCTCTGAGCTCACTGATATCTTGCAGTTGCAGGAAGATATAATGCTTATCTTCAACGGGCACACGGGTGGAAATCACTTTATACACTTTATCCCCCACAGGAAGGCGTTCTCCCGTTTTGCTCATGGGGAGCATACTTGAAATATCATCGCCCTGATTGGAACCGTGAGGGCCGAAGCAATCCGCAAACGCCTGGTTTCTCCACACAAGCACACCTGTGTCGCTGGAAATGGCAGAGGGCAGATCCATATTGTTCATCCAAGCACCGAGAGTGGATTCCAGTTCGGCGCTAAGGGTAAAGTTCGGTATGCCTATGTCACGCTGAACGCGGTGATTAGACCACCATGCAATCGCGCCAAGATAGAGAAGAAACACGACAGCGGCAGGAATCCAACGGCCAATGTCCAAAAAGCCGTACCAAAGAATGCAAAGCAGCATAGCAATGCACCCAATCAGCATGTAAATCGCCATGTCCTTTGCTGTGGCAATGCGGTCTAGCGCGTGTTGGTATTTTCGCTTATCTTTCATTTCGTATGTACCAAAAGGTACATCCTCCTTTATAATTTCGCATCTGATGATGCAATTTATCCATTTTATAGTATGTGTTATTTTACA
>JAZOBX010000319.1:0-8053 GCA_045596205.1 Eubacteriales bacterium
TCTTTTTCCTCCAAATATACAATGTGGTCACTTGGCATTTCTGCTTTGTGACCACATTGTATCATGCTTTTCTTGGAAAAAGGTCTCCCGACGGTAGACTTTTGAAACTGCCGCATCGCGTGTTCTTATCCGCTTGGCAAACAACTTTGTTTCGCATTCTTGGAAAAATGTTATTTTTGCGAAACAAGCCATCGCGCTATATCCACTATTCTGATCCCCTCAATTTGGCTTTCGGGGTGTTTTGTGCGTGCTATAATCATCTTAGGATATGCGTCCTTGATAGCAAGCAAAGAAGATACTTCGCGCTTCAAAGTCTCTTCTCTGCTGATATCGTCACAGACCTGTATATAGGTTTTCATCCCGTCTTTTACAGCAACAAAATCCACTTCTTTTTCCCCAATTTGTCCAACATACACCTCAAAGCCTCTTCGCAATAATTCTATTGCTACCAGGTTTTCATATAGGTATCCGTAGTCTGCATTTTTTGTACCGATAATGGCATAACGAAAAGAAAGATCAGCAAGATAATACTTTTTATCTGATTCCAAATATCGCTTGCCTTTTACGTCATATCTTTTGAACGGGTAAAACAGAAAACTACGGCAAAGATAGTCTATATACGCTCCGCAGGTCTTGTCATTTGTGCGATAAACATTAGATGTGAGCTTGTTTGCTACATTTCTTATTGAAGTTTTACTGCCGATATTATCCATAAGAAAATCAACGATCATATTCAGCAAATCTTCATTTTCAATCTTGAATTTGGTTACGATATCCTTGGCTATTGTGGTACGAACAATCCCCGCCAAATACTTTTTTGCATCAGTAGAATTTTTGTAAAGGTATGACCCCGCCATACCGCCAGCAGCTACATAGTTATCAAATGCCGCATCAATGTCGCTTTGAGGATAATACAGCAGATACTCGGCAAAAGAAAACGGATACAAGCTGATCTCAAATACCCGTCCACCAAAAAGGGTAGCTAAGTCGCTTGAGAGCAAAAATGCATTAGACCCCGTAAGAAATATGTTAAACCGTTCTTCTTCATATAGACTGTTAATGACAGTTTCAAAGCCGTCGCAAAGTTGCACTTCATCTATAAAAAGAAAGTTCTCTTTCCCGGTAGCATAGTGATGACTAATGTAGTCATACAAGGCATCACTGTTTTTCAGAGCCTCAAACTCTTTCAAGTTTAATTTTATGCGAACCACATTATTTTGCGCGGATTGCTCTTGCACATAAGAAATAAAGGCATCCATCAATTTGGATTTTCCCGAACGGCGAATGCCGGTAATTACCTTTATATCAGGCGTATCCATCACGTCTATCAATTGTTGTAGATAGAATTTTCTTTCAATCAGTTTCATTGTATTTATCACCTCGCGTATAGTATACGCCATTTCGCATTTTTTGTCAAGTCGAAAAAATGCGAAATAAAAAATAATAAAGGAAAACTGCAATCCTCTAAATGTTGTTTTTTACAGAAAGCCGTGGATACGTCTGCAACGGAGCAGACACACCCACGGCGAATTGCATTCATTTACATTACACACCAAGCAGGGCTTGGTCAAACTGGTAGAGCACTTCGTTGACGTCAAAGACGGTTTTGTAGTCGCCTGTGACAATGAAATATTCAATGATGACGTCAAACCTGCTGGAGTGAGACAGGCACATTCCCGCAGTGGACAGCAAATGACGGGTTTCCTCCAAATTCAGGCGCAGACCGATGGCAAAAGACACGGCGGTGATTTTGCTGGGGCGATAGTTTTTGGTGCATTTGATTTTGGAAAAGGTTTTTTTGCTGACGTTAGAGCGTTTGTAGGCCTCCACATCCGTCAGCCCCTTTTGGTCAATCAGAGCAAAAAGGGTTTCGGCAAAGCCTTTGTCCATATTTCGCAGTTTGTCTCTGAGAGAAGGGGGCGCGGCAGAGGCGGAGCCGCAAAACGAAGGCGCTTCACGACGTTCGATTCCTCTATATTCTACCTCTTCGCATGACAGAACACCCTCTTCATCAAAGGAGGAGAAATTGGCTTCCTCGCGTGGAATATCCTCAAAGCGGCGGGGCTCGCGGTATACCCGACGAAGGAATTTTTCAATGTCGCGGCGCAAAAAGGGATGAATGCTGTAGTCTTCTTTATCATACAGCACAACAAAGACTTCCATTTCCCACTTTCGCAGGCACTCACTCAGCACGTCCATGGCCTCATGCAGTACCATCTCTTTGGGATATCCCCCCGTCCCCGAGGAAATAAGGGGAAAGGCAATGCTCTCGCATTGGTGCTCTGCCGCCAGCGCCATGGCTTTTTCATAGCAAGAGCGGAGCAACACTCTCTCCCCGTGGAAACCGTCTATCCATTCGGGGCCTGCGGTATGGATCACGTATTTGGCAGGCAGGTCAAATGCGGGGGTGATTTTCGCCTCGCCCACAGAAAGACCGCCCAGCGTCTGGCATTTGACAAGCAACTTAGGCCCTGCCGCTTTGTGAATGGCAGCATCCGCACCCCCACCCGGCCACAGATAGCTGTTGGTGGGATTCACAATGGCATCCACAGGCAGTTTTGTAATATCGTCTTGAATGATTCTGAGTGGCATAAGGGCTCCTTTCTATGGCTGGTTTTGAAAAAGGGTTAGTCGGTTTTGGTTTGACGCAGGGAGAGAGCGAGATAGAGGGCGTAGGCGCCCGTGAGAAGGGTAAGGAACAGGGCGGAGAGGATTTGGGCTTTGGGTGTGGTAGCACCCTTGCCCGCAAAGACGCTGAGGGCGTTAAAAATTCCGTGGGTGACGATACACGCCAAAAGACTTTTTGTCTTGCAGAACAGCATCACGAACATAAACCCTGCGGCGGTGGCGTAGACCACCTGGAGCAAATTGGAAACAAGGTCTGCCCCCGAGCCGTTGAGCAAATTGATGATATGCCCTATGCCAAAGGTCAGGCTGGACACGATGACCGCGGCTTTCAGGTTGCTTTGCCGCATGGCAGAAAACAAAAGGCCGCGGAAAATCACCTCTTCCAAAAACCCCACGCAAAGCATGGTCAGCACGTATAGCAGGATTTCAGGAATTGTACCGTTCAGCGCCACACCGTGCCACAAATTGACGGTGAGCATCAAAAACAGCGGAATATAGTATAACACGGACTTTGGGGTGGCTTTGGCGCGGCAAAGTCCGTAAGCAGAGAGCAGGCCGTGTTTGGCAAGGAATCCAAACAGCACCGCCGTCATGACCAGCCCCACCAAAAGAGTAACGGATTTTTCCACGCCCAGCGCCGCCGACAGGTTGTCACCCACCGAAAACAGCACGCAATACGCGCCGATCCACACCAGCGCAAAGGCCAGTTGGCTTTTATCGTAAAGTTTTTTCAGCATAGCAGTATCCTTAAAGCATCAAGTGTCCAGGTGCCAACCGTGGTCACCGTGGTAGATCATCTGACGGGTCATGCCCCCGTCAATGCAAATGTTTTCGCCTGTGATAAATCCTGCCATATCGGAGCAGAGATACAGCACCGCATGGGCAATATCCAAAGGATTTCCCACCCTGCCCGCAGGCTGTTGGACGGCATCTGGGCCCTCGTAGACGGTGCCGTTGTTTTCAATCCAACCCGGAGAAATAGAGTTGACTCTCGCCTTCCCCGAAAGACTGACGGCAAGGGCGTGGGTCAAGGCAGAGATCCCGCCTTTGGCGGCGGTGTAGCTTTCGGTCTGGGCCTGGCTCATACGGTCGCGGGAAGAAGAAATATTGACCACGCTTGCCCCTTCTCCAAAATAGGGCGCAAAGCATTTGGTCAGGTAAAAGGGCGCAGTAACCCCCACCTTCAAGGCATTTTCAAAATCTTCATAACTGCCTTTTTCAATACCGCACATTTTGGGTGCGGCGTTATGGATCAGATAGTCCACGCGGCCAAAATCTTTGATCACTTTTTTCGCAAAGGCCTCAAGGGTGGCTTTGTCTGCCAGGTCCCCCACGAAATAATCGTTTGGAAGCAGATCTATGACCGCCACCGCAGCGCCTGCCGCCATAAACTGCTCTTTGATGCACTTGCCAATGCCCCGCGCACCGCCTGTGACCACCGCCACTTTATCTTTGAAATCAAACATCATCTTCCGTCTCGCTTTCCTGAAAGAAATCGGTATATATCTATTTTACCATAAGAATAACTTTTGCCACCTATATATCGAATGAACACCACAGGCTTGTACTGATCATATCTCCATGATACAATGGAGGCGGTCTTGTCTTCGCCTTTGACAAGTATTAAATTTTGATTGATATTGATCTTTTTTTTCACCGTAATGACAATTTTGTAAAATTATTATATCTTAAAAGCATTCAGATTGCAAGGCGTTTATATGCATAGATAGACAACTTCAAAATAAAGAATTAAATATTCAAAAAGCACCTCGTAAAAAAGACATTGCATTTTTTGTTTTTAGCCGCTTCAGCAATCGTCCAATTTGTAATGCTTTCCGTAAAAGCTCCGATATTTTTTAAGGGCAAAATGGTGAAAATTGAGCATGGAAATGCCTAGTCGTTTCGGTGAGAGGATCAATGCTTCGTCCCCAAACCGTTGAAAGTAAAACAGAGCTTGGCTTGCAGAGCAATCAAAGGTATATACGTCTCCTTCCACCGAAACGGGAGTGGGTCTATATAAGTATATCCTTTCAAAAAGGTCCTTCCCTTTTGCGCTCAACCGCACCTTGATAGGCTGGTTATCGGTAGAGTAGATAGGATATTGAGCGCCCGCAACAATTTGCCGCGCAAAACGCTCCTCTGCCTCCTCGGAAATATCAGCATTCTGCGTCAAAAGCGAAACGGTTTTTATTTTGGCAAGGCGAACGGTACGGTTTTTCTTGTTGCAGACAAAAAGCGCGTAATTAAAAAGCTCGTCTTTTGATGCCGCAATGGCGTATACCGAGGCATCGTTCATCACCGTGTCCTGTTCAAGGGAAAGGCAAACCTTGATTCCTTTTTTGGCGGCTGTGGAAAGAAGCTGATAGTTTTGCTTATGGATGATTTTCTCCCGCTCATTCTTGAGCTTTTGAGAATAGGACAGAAACATCCTTCTGTAAAAAGAGGAAAGCGATTCGTTTTTGAGCAAAACGTTCTCAATATACACAGTAACGCCCTCGGAGGCTTTTGTCGGCTTAAAGGAAAGGGCAATGCTTTTCCCTTCTGCCTCGTCTGCCTTTTCTCTTTTTGCCAAGGCACTCATCACACGCGAAAACGCTTCCTTTGCATATTTTTCCGGAAGAGTGGAAAGCGCTCCCAAAATACTCTCGCGCAGCATCTCGTCATCTGCGGCAAATTCTTCATGAAAATTCACAACGAGAAGATTGATAAATGCGTTCAGATTGACTTCGCCCGAGGGCTTCAGAATTCTGAAATCCTTTGCATCACTTTGCAAAAGCCGATATATTTTTTCGGGCACGCTGATTTTTATTTTTTCCATTTTTATCACCTCTTGTTTTAATAGTACACAAAAAGGGGGCAAAAGTCAATAGAAAAACCGCAGAAAATGTTGAAATATCAATATTTTTAGGGGTCAAAAAATGATATCATATTGGCAATTGCAAGACCCCAAAATTTGGAGTATAATGGTATGCAAGAACACCAAAGGAGGACGATGAAATGAGCGCATTTGACAGAATTGCAGGTTACGAAAAAGAAAAGGAGGAGCTTCGCTCTCTGGTTGAGATTTTCAGCCATAGAAAGAAATACGAAAAAAAGGGTGCCACTCTTCCCAAGGGCATTATCTTTTACGGTGAAGCAGGTACGGGAAAAACCTTGTTTTCCGAGGTTTTGGCAGAGGAATGCAACCTCAAAAAAATCATTATTTCTCTTTCCGATTCAACCTCTCAAAACAGCATCTGCAAAAAAATCAAAAAGGCATTTTTGCAGGGCGCAAAATCAAAAAAGCCCACCATGATATTCTTCGATGAGCTGGACAAGCTGTTACCAAATGATGCCGAAGAATACTATACCGACAGAGCCAAAACCATTCTGACGCAATTGCTCACCTTAATTGACGGAATGGAAAAAACCGACAATATTGTGTTCGTTGCCACCTGCAACAACTACTATTCTCTGCCCGCAAGCATCACAAGAGCAGGTCGGTTTGATAAGAAAATCGGCTTTGATTTGCCCGATTATGCTTCAAGGGTTGCCATTCTCCACCTGTATATAAATGCTTCCCCCGCCAAATTTGATATGTCTGCGGAAAGCATAGCAAAGCTCACAGGCGGTTTTTCTCCTGCGGCTCTGAAAACCCTGGTCAACGATTGCCTTCTCACCTCTGATGAAAATAATTTTGTCTCAGAAGAGCTGATTCGGGAAAAGATTCGCGAGATCAAGGAAGAAGACCTCCCCGGCGAAAGAAGTGAGCAGTCCTACAAAGTGGATGCGGTCAGAAACATTGGCGCATTCATTATGTCGCGGTCTTATAGCGGTAGCGAATACGTACTGACGGTGGAGGAGGACAAGGTGTGTAATCATTTTTTGGATTCTCTCATCCGCGATGCCGACTATGATGACTATGACGATGACGACTATGACGACGACTGCGACGATGACTACGATGGTGAGGACGAGTACGACGATGACGAGGGCAGCTCCTTTTCCAAAGAAGCCTTTTCTTGCTATTCTAAAAACGACTGCATTGCCGCCATTACTGCGCTTTTAGGCGGATTTGCGGCAGAAGAGCTGGTATTTAGCAAAATCTATGACAACTTGAGTGATAGACTGAGCGCTGTGGACAGCATTCTGCTTAAAATGTCTTCTTGCGGAATGCTTGGCTTTGCAACCTACTATAACTCTTCATACAGCAATGATGTTACATACTCAGAAAAATACCTTCAGCACATAGAAGAGACCTTTTTGAAAATCAAGCAGGAATGCTACGAAAAAGCTAAGGAGATGCTTACCAAAAACGAAGAACTGATAAAAAAACTGGTTCCTATCTTAATCAAGCGCAAGAGCATAGAAAAAGCGGAATGCGAGATACTTCTGGAAGAGCTTGGAGGCATTGCAGTATCGTAACGCATTTCCCAATATCAAAAACAGAAAGGCTGTCGCAAATGTTTGCGACAGCCTCTTTCTCTTTATTTTGCGAAAATAATAGGGGGTTTTGCTGTATTCAGTTGAATTTGGAGAGAAAAAGAATTACTCTGCTGCCTTAAAGTTGTAGATAGGTCTGATGCGGCAGAGGATCTCTGCGGTGGGCTGAATGTTCTCCACAATCTCGTCTATGCTTTTGTATGCCATGGGTGACTCGTCGAGGGTGTCAGGGAGAATGCAGGTAGAGTAAACGCCTGCCATCTGGCGCGTGTACTCCTCCATGGTGAGCCGCTCAAAGGCGGCAGAGCGAGACATAAGGCGGCCTGCGCCGTGGGGTGCGGAGCAGTTCCAGTCCTCGTTGCCCTTGCCCACGCAGAGCAGAGAGCCGTCGCGCATATTGATGGGCACAAGCAACCTCTCCCCTGCCTTGGCGGAGACAGCCCCCTTGCGGAGAATCATCTCGGAGACGTCTATGTAGTTATGGATGGTCTGAAAAGACCAGATAGCCGTCCAGCCGCACTTTGAGAGGATGATCTCTGCCATTCTCTCGCGGTTGCGCAGAGCAAACCTCTGGCAAATGTCCACGTCATGGAGATAATCCTCCATAAAAGTACCATAGAGGTAGCATAAATCGTGAGGAAGGGTGGGGGTTTTAGCGATAAAGTCCGCTTTTAGAGCTTTGAGCGCCCCCTCAATCTCGGCACGTCTGCCCTGCTCCTTGTAGGTGCGGATGATCTCGTCACGAGACCTGAAATAGTCCTCCTTGCCTACGTTTAAGTCTACGGCAATCTGCTGGTAATGCTCTGCCACCTGGGTGCCGAGGTTACGGGAGCCCGAGTGGATGACCAGGTATTTTCCGCCCTCCCCGTCGACGTCGACCTCAATAAAGTGGTTGCCGCCGCCAAGGGTACCCAGAGAGCGCTCCAGGCGTTTGCTATCGCGCAGCTCACGGTAGCAGCGAAGCTGCGTCAGGTCAAAACGCTCCTGTCTGCCCTCCCACACC
>JAZOBX010000320.1:0-24523 GCA_045596205.1 Eubacteriales bacterium
GGTAAGCACAAGCTGGATATGAATGCTTTGACCGGTGACATTCTCTTTGATTCTATCCTCGGTCTCGCAAAACAAACTGACAATACCAATCTCATGACCTTGCTTGGCGGTCATACTCTGGGCGAACTGGTCACCTTCGATCCCTTCAAGCTCCATGCATACGAATTTGCATCCGGATTTGCATTTGACGCGCTTCTCGCTGTCGTAGGCGTAGACGTTCCCGAACTGAACGTACTGCTGGGCGGCAAGACCGTAGGTCAAGTGATTACCCGCGAAAACGGCAAACTCGGTCTGAGTCTGCCCGGACTTCTGAAAGACGCTTCTGCGCTTGACTTTGCAAACGCAATTCTCAGCCGCATGAAACGCTCTATGGAAGGTTGGGGCATGGCATACATGGTAGAAGGCTTGACGCTGGAAGACCTGTTCATCAAAGACGGTAAGCTTGGCGTCAACTACGGCCACGTAACCAGCCGCCTTGATTACAATGCAATTCTCAAGCAGATCATCAAGAATCCCTTCTCCGAACCTTCCATGGTTTACATGGCAGGCGGCGCGGCGATGGCAGCATTCCTGTTCCTGACCCAACGCCAGAGAGTCATGGATTACGATCTGGAGAACGCGCTCAACAAGTTTGGTATTACCAACGTATATCTCCATAATCTCCTTGACGGTAAACGTCTCAGTCAGCTGATGAATACCAGCGGTGAAGGCGAAGCTCTCACCTGGTACGCATTCATTTCTGACATGATGCTCAAAGACATCCTCGGCCTTGCCAAGATCAAAAACGCGAAAGTGCTGACGATCGTTGGCAATAAGACCGTGGCAGACCTGATCCAGAAGAACGGTAAGAAGATCAACGTAAGCATGGCATCCTTCCTGTCCGATGTGACCATGGGTGACGTATTCGGCACAGAAGGCACCAGAGGCTTGCTGGCTGAAATTCCTCTCAGCGAGCTCTATCTCACCGCTCTCGGCAGACCCGGCCATAAGGGCATGCTTGAACTGCTGGATGTCTATCTGGGCGACCACCTTGTCCACGAATTCCTGCAAGCGGTTATCGGCGACCACGGTTTGCTCCATCCCATCTTTGCAGATAAGACGCTTGGCGATATGATCATTCTCAAAGACGGTAAGTACACCGCTGATATCGACTTTATGGCAAGCACCAAGGTTGGCGTATTCTTCAGTTACCATTACGATGAAGTGACCGATGCTTGGTACGAAGACGAAGCATTCAGCATTCCCGTCAGCGGCGCCGCAGGTGCGATTGCGCACATTCCTCTCAACAAGCTTGAAACGGAAATCAGCACACTGCCTCTGGGCGACGTATTCGACCTGCACAAGGGCGAAGACGGTATCTGGTACTCCGAATGGCATGGTGAAGGCGATGAACGCAACGTCAAAGCTACCGGTGTCATTGGCGCCATTGCAGACTTCCATCTGGATAGCATCAACGACGATATCCAAGGTCTCCACCTGGGTAACGTTCTCGACATGATAGAAGGCACAGACGGCAAGTGGTATAGCGAATGGTACGGTGAAGGCGATTCCCGTAACAAAGAAGCAACGGGTGTTATGGCTTCCTTTGCAGGCCTCACTCTCAGTGATCTGAGCAACGTAAGCCTTGTAACCGAAAAGATCAAGACCGTATCTCTTGCTACCGCACTTGGCTACAAGAAGGTAGGCACAACCTGGTACGAAACCGATGCAGACGGCAACACCACCGTTCCCGTTACACCTATCATGGGTGCTTTGGCAGAATACAATATTGCCAACATCAACAGCGCCGTTGACGATCTGAAACTGGGCACCATCTTCGGATTCACTCAAGGCGAAGACGGTATCTGGTACTCCGAATGGCACGGTGAAGGCGAGGCAAACAACAAGGCTGCAACCGGTATTCTGAAGGCTCTTGCCAACAGCTCCATCCGTTCTATTGACCAAGATATCGAAGGTCTTAAGCTCGGTAAGGTGATTGGCTATGAACTTGGTACTGACGGTAAGTGGTACGAAGAATGGTACGGTGCAGACGATCTGCGCAACAAGGAAGCAACAGGCCTCCTGCTGTCCTTCGCTAACTTCTCTATCAACGATCTGTCCGACTCCGGTAAGGTACAAACTGCCGTTCAAGGCATGAGCGTTGGTACTGTCATGGGTTACACCCAAAAGGCAGACGGTTGGTACGACAGCACCAACACGAAGGTAGAAGGCTTCATGGGTGTATTGGCAGGCAAGACTGTTGGCAACCTGCCCAATGCTTTGGATGAAATGACTGTTGGCGACCTGTTCGGCAGCAATCTCACAGGCGTCTTCCAGATTATTGGCACCGATACTCCTATCTCTGAACTGGATAACGTTCTTGAAGATAAGTTTGATCCCAATAGTTCCGATGCCGCCACCGTCCAAGACTTTATGGATGCAGGCCTCCTGACGCTGGATAGCACCACCCAAACCAGTCTGGATACCCTTGCAGCCATCTCCGGTGAAAACTGGAGAACCATGACTCTCAACGGTTTCGTCAACTGGATTATCGGCATTGCCGCCAGTTCCGTTACCCCTAACCCTTGAGTCAGGTAACCCCTAACCCTACTCTGTGTTTCGGCTAATTGCACAAACACAGTCCACCCCCACGGGCAACCGTGGGGGTTTTTTCGTGAACCTGCCCAAAAATGGAAATCTCTCTTGCTTTTCGGGATAATTGATGGTACAATAAAGACATTCACTCCCTCTATAAATAACTTATATATTGCCCCGAAAATCGGCGTATCAAAAGAGTGAAAAAACAATCAGGAAAGGCTGCATTATGCTCACACTTGACACCAAACAAGCCATTTTACACAAGCAACAGATCAACATTGAACGCATTGGCGAACTGTTTCCTCACGTTACCGACAACGGTATTTTTGACCGCAGTCAACATTGCTTCTGGACAGGCGGATTCTGGGCGGGTCTTTCCAGACTTTGCTATGAAATTTCAGGCGACGAAGCCTTTTATCAACACGCCGACGTGATCACCGCCGAGATTGCCGAGATCCTTAGAAGAGAAGGGGCTTCCCTTGGCCACGATATCGGCATGCTGATCTCTCCCGCCGCTTACGCCGCCTATCAGATCAAGGGCGACAAAGCCGCGGCAGACCTGGTGGTAGAAGCTGCAGAGATTCTCTCCACCCGCTTCCATCCCGAAGGAAACTACATTCAGGCGTGGGATGCCAATCCAAACAACCCCTCTACCGAGGAAAATAACTACCGCATGATCATCGACTGCCTTCTGAACCTTCCTCTGCTTTTCAGAGCCACCGAGATTTCGGGCAACGAAAAATACAGAGACATCGCCCTTCGCCATGCCGAAAGCGCCCGTCGCTACCTTGTTCGTCAGGACGGCACCACCGCCCACACCTTTATTTTCTATCCCAACGGCCAACCCAAATACCAAAAGACCCACCAAGGCCACGCCAACAACTCTTGCTGGTCCAGAGGGCAGGGATGGGCGATTATGGGCTTCGCTCTGGCATACCGTCTCTCGGGCAAAAAAGAATTTCTGGATACCGCCATCCAATGCAGCGAAACCTTCCTCCGCCTCACCGAGCCCAACGGCATTCCCAAATGGGACTTTGATTTCAGCGGCAAGAGAGGTTCTCCCCGCGATACTTCCGCCGCCGCCATTATCGCCTGCGGCCTGATGGAAATCTACGATGCCACGGGTGATGAAAAGTGGAGAAATGAGGCAGAACGCATCTTTGTCGAGCTGACCGAAAACTATTCCACCTTCGGTAGAGACAGGGAAGAAGGAATGCTGACCGAAGCCACAGGATTTTTGCCCGCGTGCCTCAATATCAACATTTCCCTTATTTACGGTGACTACTATTACGTGGAGCTTTACGCCCGTCTGATGGGTATCAGCCGCGGCTATTGGTAATCCGTTTTTACCCAAAAGTAGAAACCCACAAAAACCCGAAAGATAAATTGTACAAAATGTCAATAGTGTCCAAAAACAGTGCAAAAAAAGCCAAAAAGAAAGCCACAAATCTTTGAAAATCTCTTGACGGTTCAAAAATATAATGGTATACTATTATTGGCAAATAATATAGTATATATAATATAGTGCTAACCGCCCTTTCCTCTGTCTGAAAAAGGGAAGAGCATCTATGGTGTATATACTGATTGCTAAGGGTTTAAACAAATTTACATAAGGAGATACGTTATGAAAACCAAGTCTCAAAGCAAAATTACATTAGCGCTTCTTCTGGTCCTTTCTATGGTCCTTGGTAGTGCTATCCTTGCCTTTGCTGCACCTGACGTTCCCACCGCATGGAACGGTAGCGTTGCCGATTCTTTTGAATCCGGCGTAGGTAGCGAAAGCGATCCCTTTGTCATCAAAACACCTGCACAGCTGGCACTTATGCGCAAGTTGGTCAATGCTGGAGCAGAATACTATGTTGATGTTGACGGCAATGTGGTCAATGCAGCAAAAGTAATCGACGCCATGTGGTTTATGCCCCAAGGCACCGAAGGCAATGCTGCAAAATCCTTTGCTATTTTCGAATACGAAGGAGCAACCTATTTTTACAACGGTAACACTGGCGTAGCCCAAAAAGTGGCTTCTTACGACGCTGCTGACTACACCACCTACATCATTCACAACAAGCCCTACTACGCTTCCGCAACACCTAAGGCAGGTGATACAACGGGCGTACCTGTATACTCCTATGATGTAGATAATTTTGCTTTTGCAACCAACTGCAATTTGATCAATGTGGAAAACGGTAACAGATACTACACTCTGACCGACGGTTCCTACAATTCCGCAGACGGTTCCACCTACGTAAACAAAAACGCCAGCTCCGGCAAACTGTTCTACGAAACCGTCTACACCATCAATCTGGCAGACGGCTCCACCGTTAACTTTGCCACATCCTCTCTCACCCACCGTATGGTGAATACTGAAGTATCCAGCGTAGCGGTTGACGGTCAGGTAGGTTATCTGGTAAATACTGTTGCTTCCGGCGAGTGCTTTGCTTATACCTACGAAGCCTTGGCTAACGGTAGTATCAGCGTCACCAAGGGTGCTGAACTTGCTCTCGATCTTAAGCAATACAACAGTGCAAGCTACCGCCTCGATGCCGATATCGCACTCAACGATATTTCAAATGTGGCAAACTGGGCAGCCGCCGCTCCCGCCAATATTTGGGCAGCGATTGGTGCAAGCAAAACCGCTCCTTTCTCGGGTCACTTTGACGGTAACGGTCACACCGTATACGGTCTCTACGATTATCAACAGAGCGGCGCTAATAAAAACGAGAATTTCTTCATTGATAGCGGCGAACGCTACAACACAAAGTCCACAGCCAATCCTTACCACGGTCTCTTTGGTTACGTGAAAAATGCTACTCTTGAAAACGTAATCCTCAGCGACGGTTATATGGATATCCGTGCTTTGGGTGGTGCTCTCGTTGCTGCTGCAGAAGATTCCGTGATCTCTGATGTAACTAACTTGAGCGTGAACATTGATTCCAGAAAGACTCAATTTGATGTTCATATTGTGTATAATGCTGAAGCAGGCGGTATCGTTGCCAATTTGAAAGGCAACAGTATCGTTCGCAACTGTCAAAACTATGCTAATATGTACGCAGAAAACACTTCCGGTTCCTCCGGCGGTGGTACACTTGATGCTTACATGGGCGGTATCGTTGCAAGAGTGAATAACTCCGAAGCTGCAAACACATACATCTACAATTGCGTGAACTACGGTGATATTTCCGGTAAGACCCAATTCACCAGTAAAGACTGTCCTGCAGGTGCAGGCGGTATCGCAGGTGAAGTGAGATACGGCCGTGTGGCAAGCTGCTTTAACTTCGGTGACATCAGCGGTTGGAACCCCGGCGGTTCCGGTTATGTCGGCGGTATTGCAGGTCACCTCTATAGTGGCGAAATCACCTCCTGCGTAGATATGTCCGAATCCATTCACGCTTACCCCACCACTATAGGTTCTGGTACACGTGCTACCGGTGCAGGCGGTATCGTTGGTGTGGTTCAATCCGTCAACAATAAGAACTACTCCTACGTTCGTAACTGCGTAGTTGCTTCTGCTTCTGTAAAACAAGATGCCAATGCATCCTATGCTGAAAACACAAGAGGCGGCTTGATTGCCGGTTACATCAATCAGTATGTTGTCATCCAAAACAACTACTATATCGTACCCTCTGCCGGTACTCAAACAGAAATCGGTTCTCAAAACAAGAACAATACCATCGCTAACAACTATGCCATCACCGCAGACCACCTGAAGGGTACCTCCTCTGCCATCATCGGTGCAGACAGCGAATACGCTAACACCGCTAACCTGGTTCTGGCACTTGACAGATACATTCTGGCAGACAACAAGTCTTACACCTACACCTTTGATCAAGGCGAAAACGGCCCCGTGGCTTATCGCGAGTATCTCCAACGTACCGCTCTCAACGTAACCGGTACCGAATTCGGTTCCTACTCCGCTATGGCATCTGCGGACAACGTATTCCCCGCATCCACAGGTCTTGTGGCTGAAGGCGCTGTGGTAGGTGAAACCTATCGCTTCGGCGTAACTCCCAACGACGGCTACGTGCTCCGCAACGTAGAACTTACCGTTGGCAGCAACGCTCCCGTGGTTCTCGCTCCCGACGCAGAAGGCGGTTACAGCTTCGTGCTTCCTGCCGAATCCGTTGTGGTCGCTCTCAACTTCGTTCCCGCAGGCGCAGGCGCATACCCCATCACCTACGAAGGCATCGATGAAGTACTGAGCTGGTCTGCATACCGTCCCGGCGCGCACTTTGAAGGTTACACCACCGCCATCCCCGTTCCCACCCGCAGCGGCTATCTGTTCGCAGGTTGGGTTGTCAACGGTCAAGGCGCAGCTGTGATGGATCTGGTACTTGGTGCCAACGATTACTCCGCGCCCATCACCCTCACCGCTACTTGGAACGCCAAGAAAGTGGTTGACATCGCTTACGAACAACAAATCCCCGTATATAACGGTCAGGCTCACGCCTTTGCCATCATCGGTGCAGACGCTGCTCTCGCAGGTCTGAAGGTTGAATACTTCGTTGACGGCGCTTGGACTGAAAATGCTCCTTCCCTCGCAGGTAAATATGACGTTCGTCTCACCCGTGCGGAAGACGGCGAATACCAAAAACTTGACAGAGTCCTCTCTGAAGGTCTCTTCATCGACCGTGCCGCTTCTTCCGTGACCATCATCGGTAACCTGGATAAGATTTACAACGGCGAAGCCCTTGTGAATCCCGAAGTCACCACCGTCGGTGACGGCGAAGTATCTTACCACTGGTACCAAGGCGATGCCGAACTGCTTGCCGCTCCCGTAAACGCAGGCGCATACAAGCTGGTTGTCCGCATCTCCCAAGGCGCAAACTACAAAGCAGCTGAAGCAGAACTCGCCGTTGTGGTGAGCCGCGCTACCATTCCTGCAGACAGCTTCTCCTGGAACTACACCGAACCCTTTGAATACAATGGCGCAGCGCAAAGCGTTGCCATCGTTGGTCTCCCCTCTCACGTAGTTGTGACCTACACAAACGCTTCCGCTGAAAACGCAGGCGAATATACCGCATCTGCCGTTCTCACCGTGGACGAAACCAACTACAACCCCATCTCCATCGCGCCCATCACCTGGAAGATCAACAAAGCCACCATCGATGCTTCCGATATGCATTGGAACTATGACGGCGTATACTACTACAACGCCACCACCCATAGCGTAGCCATCGTTGGTGTTCCCGCAAACGTAGAAGTCAATTACGAAGGCACCGTCTCCGCAAAAGACGTTGGCGTATACAGCGTTTCCGCTACCTTCGTATTCGACTCTGCAAACTACAACCCCATTTCCATTGAACCTCTCACTTGGGAAGTGAAGAAAGCCACTCTGGCATCTCTGGGTCTCTCCTGGAGCGTAGCAGACTTCACCTACGACGGCACCGTTAAGAGTGTTACCGTAGTCGGTCTCCCCGCTGATATCACCGTTTCCGCATATGCAGGCAACGAAGGCATCAACGCAGGCAGCTACACCGCCACCGCTACTTTCGTATACGATTCCAACAACTACGAAGAAGTGTCTATCGCACCTCTCACCTGGGAAATCAAGAAAGCTACCTACGACATGAGCGAAGTGAAGTGGAGCGAAAACCTCGCCTTCACTTACGACGGTGCTAACAAGAGCGTGACCGTCTCCGGTATGCCCGCTGGCGTGACCGTTAGCTACACCGACAATGAAAAGGTGAACGCAGGCAGCTACAAAGCAGTTGCTTCCTTTGTTGGCAACCCCAACTACAATGACATTCCTTCCATGGAAATCGAATGGTCCATTGCCAAAGCAAATGCTGTAATCTCCGCTGAAGAAGAATACACCTTCTTCTACAACGGTAGCCCCATCGTGATTCCCGCAAACCTCAATCACAACGAAATCGCAATTACCACCAACCCCGCAGAAATCATTGACAAAGGTGAATACACCGTTGAACTGATTGCCGCAGCAACCGTAAACTACAACGAAGCAAGA
The DNA here is from genome assembly GCA_045596205.1 of Eubacteriales bacterium. Lineage (GTDB taxonomy): Bacteria > Bacillota > Clostridia > Oscillospirales > CAG-272 > UBA1740. The sequence continues at coordinate 8,543 of JAZOBX010000320.1, forward strand.
GCGACCGTGAAGGTGATCGTTGTGGAAAGCGACGCTTCCATCCTCAACCGCATCAGCATCATGATTGACAAGGGTATCCATACTCCTTCTCAGGTTCAGCGTCTGGCTCTGCTCCAACAAGCCTACGCCACTCTCAACGAAGTGCAAGACCTGAGCTCCGCTGCAGCAAGAGAAGTTCTGGACAATTTCGGTTATCTGGTATACGTCTACAATGACTATGCTAATCAAGTCAATGCTACTATGGAACAAGCAGAAGAATGCGCACTGGTCCTCACCGACAGATTCGTATATTCTCCCTCTGTTGTAGCAATGCTCAGCGACATCAAGAAGAAAAAATGGCTTGACTGATGTCTGTACCTCAAACGAAACAAACGAATTTAACCGAAGAAAGGAATCTTAAGATGAAAAGATTTTTGTCCGTATGTCTGCCTCTTCTGCTGATTGCAATGATGGTACTGACATCTTGCCAAGTGCAAAAAGTCAACCCCAGCGATATCCCCGGTGTGACCCAACCTCCCTCTGAACAAGAACAGCAACTGAAAATTTTAACTGATGCTCTGGATTCTTCCGAGCCCTTCTCCGCTGACAGCACCGTCACCCTCACCGTCAGCGAAGAACTGAAGCTGGTATCCACCTTCAAGGTCAACAAAGAAGGTAGTTGCAACTACACCAGACAGTATCTCAAACAGTACGTCATGGGCGCATCCGGAAATGACCTGATTGGTACTGAAAAAGGTACAAAGAAAGCATCCGACAGCCCCGAAGACGGTGTGTCCGTTAGCATTCTCAACTTTGATCTGGCTTACTTTGTCGATTACACCATGGTTGGCGTAAGCGGTCTGTCCTTTACAGGCGAGCTGAGCGACGAACACATTGCCGACTTCCTTGGCTTTGATCTGGACGCTTCCGACATGACTGTAAACATTGAAATCAATGATGACTACTACGTAGACTCCATCACTCTCACCTACGAAACCGTCCACGGCGACGTAGAAGTGGCAACTGTTTACAAATATTAATCCATAAACCAAACCTTGCCCGGCTGCCCTGCATGAAAGCGGGGTAGTCGGGCAAAGATACTATTGTATTATGTGGGAGAAAACAGGATGATCGCTGTTTTTCCTGCAAAGACATCAAAAGAAAGATAAAGCTATGAAAAGACTAACCATCAAATCCATTTGGGCAGACCCCTCCCAATATGCCGACAAAACCGTTGTTGTTTGCGGTTGGGCAAGAAGCATCCGCGACAGCAAAGCCTTTGGTTTTATTGATCTCAACGACGGTAGCAGTTTCAAAGGCGTGCAGGTGGTGTTTGAAAGAGAAACCCTTTCCAACTACGATGAAATTGCCAAGCTCAACGTTGGCGCCTCCGTGGTGGTAGAAGGCGTGGTGGTACTGACCCCCGAAATGAAGCAGCCCTTTGAAATCAAAGCCAAGGCTGTCACCGTGGAAGGCTTCTCCACACCCGACTATCCCCTCCAAAAGAAACGCCATACTTTGGAATATCTCCGCGAGCAAGCCTACCTCCGTCCCCGCACAAACCTGTTTTCTGCGGTGTTCCGTGTGAGAAGTGAAGTGGCCTACGCCATCCACAACTTTTTCCACGAAAGAGGCTTCGTTTATGTCCATACCCCCCTCATTACCGCCTCTGATGCGGAGGGCGCAGGGGAAATGTTCCGCGTCACCACCCTGGACCCCAAGAATCCCCCTCTCACCGAGCAAGGGGAAGTTGACTACTCCCAAGACTTTTTCGGTATGCCCACCAACCTGACCGTATCGGGTCAGCTGGAAGGCGAAAGCTTCGCTATGGCATTTGGCAATATCTACACCTTCGGCCCCACCTTCCGCGCCGAAAAATCCAACACCGCCCGCCATGCGGCAGAGTTCTGGATGATTGAGCCCGAAATCGCCTTTGCCGACCTTGTAGACGATATGGAGCTGGCGTGGGATATGATCCAGGCCATCATCCGCCACGTGATGAACACCTGCGGGGCAGAACTGCAATTTTTCAACCAGTTTGTGGACAACACCCTCCTCGCCCGTCTCACCGAGCTGTCTCAGAGTGAATATGCCCGTGTGACTTACACCGAAGCCATCGAGCTTCTGGAAAAGAGCGGTAAAGAGTTCAAATTCCCCGTTTCCTGGGGTTGTGACCTCCAAACCGAGCACGAGCGCTACCTCACCGAAGAAATCTTCCGCCGCCCCGTATTCGTTACTGACTATCCTAAGGATATCAAGGCGTTCTATATGCGCCTTAACGACGACGGTAAAACCGTTGCCGCTATGGATATGCTGGTGCCCGGTGTAGGCGAAATTATCGGCGGTAGCCAAAGAGAAGAGCGCATTGACGTGCTTGTTTCCCGTATGGCAGAAGTCGGGCTGAAACCCGAAGATTACGACTGGTACCTCAACCTTCGCCGCTACGGTGGCACCAAGCACGCAGGCTTCGGGCTGGGCTTTGAGCGTATCATTATGTATCTTACAGGTGTTGCCAATATCCGCGACGTCCTGCCTTTCCCCAGAACTGTCGGTTCTGCCAACTATTGATGCCTATGCATTCCCAAAGAGATATGGTTTTTCCATATCTCTTTTTTAAATGAAACAGTACCCCCTTTGCACATTCATACTTCTTTTTTCTCTGCTGTATCACCAAAATGCTAAAATATGATGATAGAAGAAAGAATAAATCCTGCAAAATCTATTGACCGAAAAATCATATAGTGGTATACTAACTGTAACAGAAAAATGCATATACTGTAGGATAGTATCATAAGTAAAGGAAATATCCGTAAATGAAACAGCAACAAGTCATTTCACTTTTCGAAAAAACCAAACAGCAAAACAAGGGGGAAGACGTATTTTTGCAGGCGGTAGAAGAGTTTTTATCTTCTGTTGAGCCGGTGCTTACACAAAACCCTCAGTACCTCGCAGGCGGTGTTTTGGAGCGGTTACTTGAACCTGAGCGAGTCATCATCTTCCGCGTTCCTTGGGTCGACGACAAAGGAAAGGTGCAGGTCAACCGAGGATACCGCTGTCAGTTCAATTCCGCCATTGGCCCCTATAAAGGCGGCATCCGTTTTCATCCTACCGTCAACCTTGGCGTGATGAAGTTTCTTGGATTTGAGCAGATCTTCAAAAACGCCCTGACGGGTATGCCCATCGGCGGCGGCAAAGGCGGTTCCGACTTTGACCCCAAAGGCAGAAGCGATGGGGAAGTCATGCGGTTTTGTCAAAGCTTCATGACAGAACTTTACCGCCATATCGGCGCAAACGTCGACGTGCCTGCGGGAGATATTGGCGTGGGTGCCAGAGAGATCGGATATCTGTTTGGTATGTATAAACGCCTGACAGGGCTTCACACGGGCGTGCTTACGGGAAAAGGACTCTCCTACGGCGGCTCTCTTGTGCGCAGAGAAGCCACAGGATATGGGCTTTGCTATTTCCTCCGCGATATGATGGAGGCAAACGGCAAAACCCTTGCAGGCAAAACGACGGTGATCTCAGGCTCAGGCAACGTGGCCATCTACGCCTGTGAAAAAGCCCAAAGCCTTGGCGCTACGGTGGTCGCCATGTCTGACTCCGACGGATACATCCATGACCCCGGCGGCATTGATTTAGCCGCCGTCAAGGACATCAAGGAAGGGAAGCGGGGCAGAATCTCTGCCTATATAGACACCCATCCCCACGCCACCTATCATAGCGGTAGCCAAGGCATCTGGCAAATCCCTTGCCATGTGGCATTGCCCTGCGCCACCCAAAACGAGCTGGACGGCGTGTCCGCCAAAGCCCTGATTGCACACGGCGTAGAAGCGGTGGCAGAAGGCGCCAATATGCCCTCCACCCCCGATGCCATTGCCCTTTTCCAAAACGCAGGTGTGCTGTTTGCTCCTGCCAAAGCCGCCAATGCAGGCGGCGTTGCCACCTCTGCTTTGGAAATGTCCCAAAACGCCACCCATTGCAGCTGGACGGCAGAAGAAGTGGACGAAAAACTGCAAGGTATCATGCATTCCATCTATCAAAACACCGCCCAAGCTGCCGAGACATACGGTCAAAAAGGCAATCTGGTGGCAGGTGCCAACATTGCAGGCTTTCTCAAAGTGGCAGAAGCCATGCTGGCGCAAGGTATCGTATAAAATCATTTCCCCATCACCAATAGCGGTTTTGGGGTATACATAGGAGGTAAAACCAATGATAGCAAAATCCATTGTGGAATCTGCTCTCGCGTGCGCCATGTCCACAGGCGCAGACTTTGCGGAGTTGTTTGGGGAATTGACCTTGGAAAACTCCGTTGCCATGGTCGACGGCAAAATTGACCGTATCAGTGACAATATTCTGTCGGGTGTAGGCATTCGCGCGTTTTTGGGCACCAAAACCGTCTTTGCATCCACCACCGACATTTCTGCAGAAGGGCTTTTGCGCTGTGCAAAATCCGTTGCCGCTGCCATGGGTGATTTGCATAAAGATGCCCAAATTCACCTGATTGAACGCAAAACCCCCACCATTCATCCCGTATTTACCAACCCTTGCTCTGTAGAGGCCAGGGTGAGAGCCGACCTGCTCCGTCAGGGGTGCTTTGCCGCAAAAGAGTATGACGAAGCCATTTCTCAAGCGTCTGGTATGCTTTTAGGGGTAGACAGACATATTCTCGTGGCAAACAGCGAAGGGCTCTTTACCGAAGACCGTCACGTGCGCACCAGAATGAGCATTTCTGCCGTTGCCAGCGCCGCGGGAGAAAACCAATCAGGCTCCGACGGCCCAGGTGGCGGTATGGGTCTGGAATTTTTTGACACCCACTCCCCCACCGACATTGGCAGAGAAGCCGCAAGACAGGCGATGGTCAACCTGCGCGCTTCCTACTGTCCCGCCGGACAAATGACCGTTGCCATTGAAAACGGCTTTGGCGGTGTGATTTTCCACGAAGCCTGCGGTCACTCTCTGGAAGCCACCTCCGTGGCAATCGGTGCATCCCAGATGGCAGGAAAGCTTGGTCAAATGGTTGCCAACCCCAAAGTCACCGCCATTGACGACGGCACCATCCCCTCTGCATGGGGTTCTGTGAATATCGACGACGAAGGCACTCCCACCCGGCGCAATGTTCTCATTGAAAACGGCGTGCTGAAAGGATATATGATTGACCGTCTCGGTAGCCGCAGAATGGGTATGCCCATGACGGGGAATGCAAGGCGTCAGAGTTATACCTACGAGCCCACCTCCCGCATGACAAACACCTTCATTGCCCCCGGAACAGACAGAGACGAAGACATTATTGCGTCCATTGAAAACGGGCTTTACTGTGCCAAAATGGGCGGCGGCTCTGTAAACCCCCTCACAGGTGCCTTCAATTTCGCAGTAACGGAAGGGTACCTTGTGAAAAACGGTAAGATCGCAGAGCCTGTGCGCGGAGCGTCTCTTATTGGTACAGGATCCGAAATTCTCCAAAATATCGACATGGTGGGTCAAAATCTTGCCACAGGACAGGGCATGTGCGGTTCTTCCAGCGGCAGAGTCCCCACCGACGTAGGACAACCCCTCATCCGCGTGTCAATGATTACCGTAGGAGGTAGATCGTAATGGAACTGCAACAGTTAAAACAAGCCCTAGTCAAAGCGGCAGAAGCCAAAGGCATCAAAGAATACGAAATATACTATCAAAAGTCCGAAGACATTAATGCTGAAACCTTGCGCGATCAGATCAGCGGTTTCTCCTCCGGGGTCAGCGGTGGCATTTGCTTCCGCTGTGTTGTCAACGGAAAAATGGGCTACGCCTCAGGGGAATTGCTCACTGAAGAAGCCATGGCAGACATGGTCAGACGGGCTGTGCAGAATGCAGAATGCATTGATGCCGATGGGGAAGCAGTGATTTTTCACGGTTCTCCTGCCTATGCAAAACTGCCTCAAGCAGAAGTAAAGCTGGCAGACCCCTCTGCTGTCAAAGATCTTGCCCTTAAGTTACAAAACGCCATGTATCAGCAAAGCGACAAAATTGCCGACGGCACCCAGTCTGCCGCTGTTTCCATGGTCAGTGAAGTGTATCTCTATAACTCATCGGGCCTTGAGCTGTCTAACCGCGTGGGGGCTAGCGGTGCATACGCCTCTCCCGTGTTGCGCGTAGGAGAAGAAGCCCATTCTGCCTTTGAATTTGGACTGGGAGATGATTTTGAAGCCCTGAAAGACCTACCCAAAAAAGCCATTGACGGCGCCTTAGCCCAGTTTGGTGCAGGCCTTGTGAAAACGGGAAAATACGACGTCATCTTTGATGGCAAGCAGTTCAGAAGCATTCTTTCCGCCTTCGCTTCCGCTTTTTCTGCCAAAAATGCCCAGGTAGGGCTGTCCCTTCTGGCAGGAAAAGAAGGCAAATCTGTTGCGGCCCCCTGCGTGACCATTACCGACGATCCCATGCGCCCCGAAAGCCCCATGAAAACCCCCTTTGACGGTGAAGGCGTTGCCACCTATAAAAAAGAGGTGGTGAAAAACGGTGTATTGGAGACGCTGCTCTACGACCTGTCCACCGCCGCCAAGGCAGGCAAAATCTCCACAGGCAACGGGCAAAAAGCAGGTTACGCCTCCTCTGTGGGCATCGCACCCTATAACTTCTCCCTCTCGGCAGGGGAGCTTTCCGAAGAAGCCTTGCTTTCTACGGTAAAAGAAGGCATTTACATCACAGAGCTGAAAGGCCTCCACGCAGGCGCAAACCCTGTCACAGGTGACTTTTCCATTGAGAGCGCAGGTTTTATGATTCGGGATGGCAAAAAAGCCGAAGCGGTGAAATCATTTACCGTGGCGGGAAACTTCTTCTCCCTGCTCACAGAAATTGACGGGCTCAGCGACACCGTCAAATGGGGCGTGCCCTTTGGCTTTACCGTCTTTGGCTCGCCTGACGTGTTGGTCCGTCAAATGAGCATCGCAGGCAAGTGAGTGCGAAAAATTTGGGGATAACCGAAAACCCAAAGCGGAGATATATGGCTTTTGCTATATATCTCCTTTTATTTGGCAAAATGCCCAAATCTGCGACAAATTTTTCCACACCGCCGTTTTGCGGTTTTGCCTTGCTTTTTGCGTTTGCATAATAGTATAATAAATAATGGTAACCAATCATCTTAGTAAAGGAAAACGTTTATGGAACTGCAAATCGTCACCTATGAAGCATTTGGGGCAAAAGGCGATGGCAAAACCGACGATATGGCCGCCATTTGCGCCGCGCACCAATATGCAAACCAACGTCATTTACCTGTCAAAGCCAAAGCAGATGCTGTATACTATATAGGCGGAAAAAATCTGACCGCCGTCATCAAAACAGACACCGACTGGTCCACCGCCACCTTTATCGTGGATGACGGAGAGGTAGAAAACCGTCATCAGGCACTGTTCTCTATTCCTGCAGAGTATGAGGAAGAAGATATTGCCATAGAGAGCCTCTCAAAAGGGGCGAAAAAGCTCCCCCTTGCCCTTGGCTACGATGCCATTGTCACCGTGAAGGACGAAACCCGTCGCAACTATATCCGCATGGGCGTCAACGCATCAAACGGCAGTATCGTCAGCGATGCCTTTGCCGTGGATAGAGAAGGGAACATCCTCAACCGCGTGATGTGGGATTACCCCACCCTCACCTCTGCCAAGGCAAGACGGATAGAGGAAACGCCTCTTTCGGTGAGCGGCGGTTTTTTCAAAACCCTTGTGAACCAAGAGCCCTCTTTTTATAACTACTATTCCCGCAATATTCAGATCACCCGTAGCCGCACCACCGTCTCAGGTGTAAAACACCGCGTAGAGGGAGAAGGCGACCACGGCGCACCCTACGGCGGTTTTATTGCCGCGTCGCATTGCGCCTATTTTACCCTTGAAAATTGCTCCCTTACAGGTCACAAAACCTTCTATACCCAAGGCAACGGCGGTATCACCCCCATGGGTACTTACGACATCAACCTTCACGGTTGCCTATTTGCCACCCTTCGCGGTATTACCCAAGTGCCCGAAATTATGGACAGCACCCGCTGGGGTCTGATGGGCTCCAACTTCTGCAAAAACATCACCCTTGAAAACTGCGAAATGTCCCGCTTCGACGCCCATGCAGGTGTGACCGACAGCGCGGTAAAAGGCTGTAAACTGGGGTGGCAATCCGTTCACGCCATCGGGGAAGGGGAATTTCTTGTGGAAGATTCTGAGATCTTCGGCTATTCCGTGGTGACCCTTCGCTATGACTACGGCGGACATTGGGACGGACACGTGGTCATCCGCAACTCCGTCTGGCATCCCACAGGAGAAGACCCCTCCGTATTGATCGGGTACAATCCGGGCACTCACGATTTCGGTTACGTATGTAAAATGCCCGAAACCGTCACCATCGACGGTCTCCGCATTGCTGATATAGGGGCAAAATGCCAAAGTTACGCTCTGCTCCACAATTACTGCGACAGACCCCACGATGGCTTGCCCTATCCCTATCAGACCACCAAGAAGCTGATTTACAAGGGCGTCAGAAGAGACAGCGGCCTGCCCATTGCCATTTGCCGCAAGCCTGAACTGTATCCCGACCTTGAAGTGATTTGTGAGGACTAAATTATGGTAAAACTTTATTTCAGATACGGCTCTATGGGTAGCTCCAAATCTGCCCAAGCCCTCATTACCCGCTTTAATTATGAAGAAAGAGGCATGAATGCCTGGCTGATCAAGCCTGCTATTGAAACAAGAGACGGCGAAACGCTCATTCGCTCCCGTGTGGGGCTGGAGAAAGAAGCCACCCCCATTGGCACGGAAGACGATATTTTTGAGATGATGGCAGACCGCCCCGACACAGACGTGATTATCGCCGACGAAAGCCAGTTTTTCACCGCCGCTCAGGTTGACCAGCTTCGGAGAATCGTAGACGAAAAGGAAATTCCCGTGCTTTGCTTTGGGCTTCGCACCGACTTCCGTACCCATCTGTTTACAGGCAGTCAACGTCTCTTTGAGCTGGCAGACTCCATTTCCGAGATCAAAACCATCTGCTCCTGCGGTGAAAAAGCCATCGTCAACGCCAGAATTGACGGAGAGGGGTATATCCTCACCGAAGGGCAAAAAATCATGATGGGCGGCAACGAAAGCTATATTGCCCTGTGCCACCGTTGCTGGCAAAAAGGCATTTTGGAGCATAAGAAAATTCTTTGAAGAAAGATATATCCAAAAGAACCGTTCATTTTCGGGAAAAACTTGTCACCATTGTAAATTGACATAATCCGTGCTTTGTGATAAGATAATACAAGCACAAGAGAAAGGATGTTCGAAATGGAGCAGAAAGTCATGCTGATTGGCATTGCAGGGGGGAGCGGAAGCGGAAAAACCACCCTTGCCCGTAATATTGCAAACGCCTTTGGAGACAGCGTTGCTACCATTACCCACGACAGCTACTACCGCGCCCAGGACCATTTGTCCTTTGAGGAGCGTTGCCAAACCAACTACGACCATCCCGACGCCTTTGAAACCGAATTGCTCATTGCCCATCTGGAAGAGCTGAAAGCGGGCAAAAGCATTGAGGTGCCTATTTACGATTACAAAGACCACAACCGTTCAAAGGAAACCAGATTGGTGTCCCCCCGCCCCGTGGTCATTGTGGAAGGCATTCTGATTTATGCGGACAAGCGCATTGCAGACCTTCTGGATATGAAAATCTACGTAGATACCGAAGCCGATATCCGCCTGCTTCGCAGAATCCGCCGCGACGTGGAAAAACGAGGCAGAACCCTTGCCTCGGTGCTTGCCCAATACCAAAAAACCGTCAAACCCATGCACGATGCCTTTGTGGAACCCACCAAACGTCTGGCAGACCTGATCGTGCCCGAAGGCGGGCAAAATCTCCGCGCCCTTTCCGTCATCTGCGCCCATGTCAGAGAAGAACTGAAAAAACAACACTCTTAAATCTAAACAGCAGTTGCAGTACAGCAAAATTGCATATACAATCGCCTTCCCCGGTGAGGGAAGGCTGTTTTTTTTGGAAAAAGTGAAAAAATCTTTTTTGCAAAACGGAAATCATGCGACGTCGCTCTGCTTCTACAATTTGTTTTTGCCAATTATCACTTGATTTATCTCCTTTCTTTTCGCCAAATTCTTCTTTTATCAGAGATACCCCCCTTAAAAATACGGTATAATATGAGGTAATGCTTTCTTTTATGGCCTGTTTTTGAATTTTCGGGGCAAAGGTGAGTTTTTTTCTGTTTTCGGTAGACATTTTTTATTTTTGGTGGTATAATAAATTGGTTACATATATTTATATATTCTAAATATAACTAAAAAGAATAAAGAAAGATACCTTCTATGCATCACGAACACTCAATAGAAGCCATATGTGAGCAAGTCAAAGCCCTGCTTCCAAAGCACCCCTCCTATGTCTTTGTGGAAACCTTTGGCTGCCAGCAAAACGTGGCAGATGGAGAGAAAATGAAGGGGCTGGCTCTCATGATGGGATACGAGTCCACCTCCTCTCCCGCTGAGGCAGATCTCATTCTCGTCAACACCTGCGCCATCCGTGAGCACGCCGAAATCAAAGCCCTGTCGGTTGTGGGACGCTACAAGCATCTCTGGGAGCAAAATCCCGATTTGCTCATCGGCGTGGCGGGTTGCATGACCGCCCAAGCCCATCGTGTGGAGCAGATCAAACACCATTTCCCCTATATTAACTTTACCCTCGCTCCCGGCGCCTTGCATGAACTGCCCGAAGCCATCCTTCACGCCCTGAAAAAATCCCCCCGCGCCAAACGTCCTCCCCGCAGCTTTCATTTAGAGCAGGACACCTCCACCGTGGTGGAAGGTTTACCCGTGGCGCGAGGTGAAAAGCATCGCGCATGGGTGTCGATTATGTACGGATGCAACAATTTCTGCTCCTACTGTATCGTGCCCTACGTCAGAGGTCGGGAAAGAAGCCGTCCCTCTGCCATGATTGTGGAGGAAGTGGCAAGTCTGGTAAAAGACGGCGTCAAAGAAATCACTTTGCTTGGGCAAAACGTCAACTCCTACCGTGGAGACTGTGACTTTGCCACCCTACTGGAACGGCTTGCGCAAATAGAGGGAGACTTCCTTCTCCATTTCATGACCAGCCACCCCAAAGACGTACCCGACCGTCTGATCGAAGTCATGGCGAAATATCCCCATCGCATTGCCCCCCGTTTCCATCTGCCCCTCCAGTCGGGCGCGGATGAAATTCTCCATGCCATGAATCGCAGATATACCTTTGCCCATTACAAAGGCATTGTGGACAAGCTGCGTAGCGCCATCCCCCACATTGCCATCACCAGCGATATCATCGTGGGCTTCCCCGGGGAAACCGAAGCGCATTTTGAGGCGACGCTAAACGCCCTTCGTGAGATTCGCTACGATATGGTCTACGCCTTTATCTACTCTCCCCGTAAGGGCACCGTTGCCGCAGAACGGGAAGACCAGGTCTCAGCCGAAGACAAAAAAGACCGCATGGGGCGGTTACTTGTGCTTCAAGACCAAATCTCCGCTGAAAAATCCGCCGCCTTTAGCGGCCAAACTTTGCGCGTGCTCATAGACGGCCCCTCCAAAACGAAAGGCATCTACAGCGGCAGAACCGACCAGAACCGTCTGGTACATATTCCCTCTGAAAAGGATATTACAGGGGAATATGTTTATGCAAAAATGATCCGTGCCGATGCCTACGCGCTCCACGGTGAACTGATTGACTGAAAGGAAAAAACAAAAATGAACATCATTGAAAATTGCCAGGCATTAGGCCAAGCCATCAAAGAAAGTCCCGCGCTCGTGGCGTATTTTGCCGCCAAAGAAGCCTACGATAAGGATGCCCATCTCCAGTCTCTTATGTTTGAATACGAAGCCCAACGCAAAATTCTGGGTAGCGTATTTGCCCGCGAGGAAGAAACAGACCCTGCGCTGATTACCTCCATCCGCGACCGCATCCAGGCGCTGGCAGGCGAAATCGTAGCGCTTCCCACCTACCGTGAATTTGAAGATTCCAAAAAAGCCGTCAATGCTCTTATGGAGCAGGTCAATGCAGAAATCAGCGCCGCCGTCTTTGGCGTGCGCCCCTCCTCCTGCACCCACGATTGCACCACCTGCAGCGGTTGCGCAAGCCACAGCGACGAGGACGAGGACTGATTGCATTTTCCAACTTTATTGAAAGGATATCACCATGGCTGAAATTGTTGACAAACTGTCAAAACTGGGCACCACCACGCCGATGATGGCGCAATACAGAGAAGTGAAAGCCCAGTACCCCGACCATATTTTGCTCTACCGTCTGGGCGATTTCTATGAAATGTTCTTTGAAGACGCCGTCATCGCTTCAAGAGAACTGGAACTCACCCTCACCGCCAGAGATTGCGGTGAAGACCGCCGTGCCGCTATGTGCGGCGTGCCCTTCCATAAAGTAGACGTCTACATGGGCAAATTGGTGGAAAAAGGCTACAAAGCCGCCATCTGCGAGCAAACCGAAGACCCCAGCCAGGCAAAAGGTCTGGTAAAAAGGGAAGTCATCCGCGCCATTACCCCGGGGACTGTCACCGACGGCGGTATGCTGGCAGACAACCGCCACAACTATCTTTCAGCCGTTTATCTTTCGGGGAATATGCCCGTTGTGGCATTTGCCGACGTGTCCACGGGACAAGTCTATACCACTCTCCCCAAAAACGAAAAAGAAGCGGTGCAGATCATTGAAAGCGAGCTGGGCAACTATGCGCCAAAGGAAGTCATCGTCGACCGTGTGGCAGACGATTGCCGTGATCTGTGCGAATTTATGATTCTCAGATGCAACTGCATGATCACCGACGGCAGAGCAGACCTGTTCAGAGCAGACGTGGCAAGAGAGCTGGCGATGCTTTGCTTTGGAGAAGAGAAAATCAAAGACCTGCCCATGGCATCCCTGCAAGCGGTGGGTGCCTTGCTTGGATATCTGAAAGAAACCCAGAAGGTCTCCCCCACCTTCCTCAGAGAACTGCATATTTATACAGGCGAGCAACACATGGAGCTGGACCTTTCCACCTTCCGCAATCTGGAACTGCTGGAAACCATGCGGGACAGAGAAAAACGAGGCACCCTGCTTTGGGTGCTGGACCGTACCTCCACCGCCATGGGTGCCAGAGAGCTGCGCAGCTGGATTCGCCAACCCCTCCGTCGCGTGGGGGCTATCGTGGCGAGACAAAAAGCGGTGGGCGAGCTTGCCGCCAACTTTATGTGCCGCGAGGAACTCAAAGAGCTCCTCTCCCACATTTTGGACATTGAACGCCTGACCGCCAAAACCGTTTACGGCACCGCCAACGCCAGAGACCTTCGCGCCTTGGCGGAGTCGCTGAAGCTCCTGCCCCAGATCAAAGAAGTGCTGGGAGACGCAGAAAGCCCCGCACTCCAGAATATCTGGCTGGACCTTGACCCCCTCACCGACGTTTGCGCCACCCTTGACCACGCCATCGTGGAAAATCCCCCCCTCACCATCCGTGAGGCGGGCATGATTGCCGACGGATACAGCAAAGACGTGGATATGTATCGCGCCATTCGCGCCAACGGGCAGGGCTGGATCAAGGACATTGAGGCAAGAGAAATTGAAAAAACAGGCATCAGAGGACTGAAAGTGAGCTACAACAAGGTGTTTGGCTACTACATTGAAGTCACCAAATCCCAAACCTCCCTTGTCCCTGCCACCTACATACGAAAGCAAACCCTGACCAACTGCGAACGCTACATTACCGAAGAACTGAAGGAGATGGAATCCACCGTTCTTGGCGCCTGGGATAAGCTGTGCGCCATTGAATACGAGCTGTTCTGCGGTTTGCGTGACTTTGTGGCAGGAGAGAGCGAACGTCTGCAAAAGACCGCAGGGCAGATTGCCCGACTGGATGCCCTTCTTTCCCTTGCAGAGGTGGCGTCTAAAAACAACTACGTATGCCCCGAAGTGGACGAAAGCGACGTCATTGAAATCCGTGACGGCAGACACCCCGTGGTGGAAAAATTCACCTCCGACAGCTATTTCGTCCCAAACGACACCACCCTTGATACCACTACCCACCGCATGATGCTGATTACCGGCCCTAACATGGCAGGTAAATCCACCTATATGCGCCAGGTGGCGCTGATCGTACTGATGGCGCAGATCGGCTCTTTCGTGCCTGCCGCAGAAGCGCGCATCGGCGTGGTAGACCGTCTGTTTACCCGCGTGGGCGCCTCAGACGATTTGGCGTCGGGGCAATCCACCTTTATGCTGGAAATGACCGAGGTGGCCAACATTTTGCGCCGCGCCACCAAACGCTCCCTGATCATCTACGATGAAGTGGGCAGAGGCACCAGCACCTACGACGGCATGAGCATTGCCAGAGCGGTGGTGGAATACACCGCCTCCAAAAAAATCGGCGCCCGCACCATGTTCGCCACCCACTATCATGAGCTGACAGGCATGGAAGGGGAATGCGAGGGCGTGGTGAATTTCCATATTGCCGCCAAAAAACGCAACGACGATATTATCTTTTTGCGTAAAATCGTCCGCGGCGCCACCGACGACAGCTATGGCATTGAAGTGGCAAAGCTGGCAGGCGTACCCTCCGAGGTGGTCAAACGGGCAAAGGAGGTGCTCTCTCAAATTGAAAAAGACGGCACCGTCACCCCCGCTCCCCGTCTACGCCCCAAAGAAAGTGACGTGGGTATGCCCGATATGTTCACCGCTTTAAAACAAACCGAAGCAGAAGAAGTGGCAGAGGAGCTGAAAAAAGCAGACCTCAATACCCTGACTCCTCTTGAAGCCATGAATCTGCTCTTCAAACTGAAAAAGAAACTCACAACAGAGTAATTGTCCGCCCCTCGGGGCAAAAAGGATAGACTATGGGAAAAATTAACGTACTTGGCTTTGAAGTGGCAAATCTGATTGCCGCAGGCGAGGTGGTAGAACGCCCCGCATCGGTGCTCAAAGAACTGCTGGAAAACGCCATTGATGCAGGTGCCACGCAGATTACCGCCGAAATCAAACACGGCGGTGTGTCGCTGATGCGCGTCAGCGACAACGGTTGCGGTATGACCGCAGAGGACCTGCCCTTGGCCATCCGCCGCCACGCCACCAGTAAAATCCAAAGCGCAGAAGACTTAGACAGCATTGCCACTCTGGGCTTTCGCGGTGAGGCGCTTGCCGCCATTGCCGCCGTATCAAAGCTCACCATCTTGACCAAAACCAAAGATGCTCAAATGGGCACCATGCTGTCAGCAGACGGCGGAGTGGTCACGGATCTCAGCGAGGTGGGCTGTGCCGACGGCACCACCGTTGTGGTAGAGCAGCTGTTTGCAGACGTGCCTGCCAGACGGAAATTCCTTAAAAAAGACCGCACCGAAGCCGCCGCCGCAGGTGCGCTTCTGGAAAAAATGGCAATGTCCCATCCCGAAATTTCCTTTCGGTTCGTGTCCGACAACGAATGTCGGTTTGTTACCGAAGGAGACGGAGACACAAAACACACCCTCTACGCCCTTTACGGCAAAGACTTTGCGTCGAACCTGCTGTCGGTAGACGGTATGCAGGGCGGAGTAGAGGTCAAAGGCTTTGTCGGCTCTTCCCAGAATACAAGAGGCAACCGCGGTTACCAAAACGTGTTTATTAACGGCAGATACGTCAAAAGCAGAACGGTGATGGCGGCTCTTGAAGAAGCCTTCACCTCCTATATTGCTCCCGAACGCTATCCCGTGTGCTGTCTTTATCTCAAAATTGATCATAGTAAAGTGGACGTCAACGTCCACCCCGCCAAAACCGAAGTGCGCTTTTCCGATGAACGTCCCGTGTTTGAAGCGGTATACTGGGCTGTGCGGAGCGCCTTGGAGCAAAACACGGGCCGCCCCGAACTTAAACTGGACGAAAGACTCCAAAAGGGGCAGGCGTTGGCCCATTCTTACGCCCCCGTGGTAGGGAAAGGGGAAAAACCCGTGCAAATGACCCTCACCCCGCCACTCAAAGCCAAACCGCCCCCACCCGTCTCTCCCCCCCCCCCCCCCCCCCCTCCCCTCCAGT
>JAZOBX010000321.1:0-2460 GCA_045596205.1 Eubacteriales bacterium
GAACGACATGGCTACGATCCGACTTGATCGCCAAAAGAATGGGCGAAGACAGTAGACTCATCTGCATTGACAGAGATATCAACGCCATTGAGGCGGCAAAACGCCGTTTAGTCGCGTTTGGAGACAGAGTCACTTTCGTTCACGATAATTTCGGCAATCTCGACCGCATTTTAACGGAACTGCAAATTGATAACCTTGGCGGTGTTCTGATGGACCTGGGATGCTCTTCCCCGCAGCTTGACACCCCCGAAAGAGGTTTCTCTTATCAGCACGATGCTCCTCTTGATATGCGCATGGACAGAGACCAGGAGTTTTCTGCCTACGATATTGTAAACGGCTACGAAGAAAATGAACTGAAGCGCATCATTTCCACCTACGGCGAGGAAAGATATGCCGGGAGAATTGCTTCTGCAATCGTAAAAGCAAGAGCGGTTGCCCCCATCAATTCTACCGTGGCATTGGCGGAGCTCATCAAGCACAGCATTCCTGCCGCGGCAAGAGCAGAAGGACACCATCCTGCAAAACGCACCTTTCAAGCCATCCGCATTGAGGTCAATCACGAGTTGGATGCCATTGAGCCCGCTATTCGTGCTGCATCCAAGCATATGTGCAAAACAGGACGCATTGCCGCCATCTCCTTCCACTCCCTAGAAGACAGACTGGTAAAAAACACTTTTGCCTCTCTGGCAACCGGTTGCACCTGCCCCAGAGAATTTCCCGTTTGCGTGTGCGGAAAAACACCTGAAATAACCATTGTTAACAAAAAGCCTATCCTTCCCTCTCAGGAAGAACTGGAAAATAACCCTCGCTCAAGAAGCTCCAAGCTTCGTGTGGGCGAAAAACGATAAAGATTGGAGGAAACATTGATTATGGCAAACGCTGTACAAAACACCACGTCTACAAACAATCCTTTGTTTGATAAAATGTGCGAACGCTTTCAGTTTCACGGTCACGTTGCTGTGGCTGAAGTGATGCTGAAAAAAGCAGAACGCCTTCATGGCCGCACTCCACGCATGGCAAAGCCTATGGCTGAAAGGAAAGCCTTGAATGTTTCTCTCTCTCCCAGCTTTGTCCGTCAGGCATCTATTTGTTGCTCCATTCTGTTGCTGGTTTCTGTGCTGATGCTGTGCGCGATTTTCGGCACCTCTGCCAACGGAGAGTTTTCTAAAGCCACGGGCGTTTTTGCCGATGCGGAAAACGCAGAAGCAGTAGCGGCAGAAAACGGCAAAGTTGACATGGTGGTATACACTCATGACGTGCCTGAGCTGGCAGTAAAAACCGAACCGACTGTTGGAACTGAAAAGTAACAAGCATACAAGAGAAAATTCAATAATATGATATAGCGATAGGGGCTCTTCCCTATCGCTATCATTGTTTTTTAGGGGTTGCAAAAAATGGCGTATCCTATCGAATCTATGGCGAAGGCTGTCAAAACCACAGAAAAAAGATGCTTTGCTCTTTTGCTGTGCTTTGCTTTGGCGGCTTCTTATTTGTGCTTTACCATTTTCAGAATGCAGGTATCAGGGTATGATACTTATCAGCAAAAGGTGATTGACCAGATCACCACTTCTTCGGTAATGAAGGCTAAAAGAGGCTGTATTTATGACAGCGCTATGAACTTACTTGCCACCACGAAGACGGTTTGGCGTGTATTTTTGTCTCCCGTGGATATCAAAGAAGCCTCAGAGGATGATAAAACCGACTATGCCGCATTGATTGCAGACGGTCTTTCCGACATTTTGTCCCTTTCCAGAGATACGGTATATCAGAAGGCAATGCAAAGCAAGACCATCGACGTAACCCTCAAAAAGACGGTGGAAGAAAACGTTTACAAAGAAGTAACTACATTTGTTTTGAAGCATCATTTAGAGAATATGGTGCATACGGAAGCCACTTACACACGGTATTATCCCATGAGAGAATTTGCCGCTCAAACAATTGGCTTTACGGGTGCAGACAATCAGGGGTTGTTTGGTCTTGAATACTATTATGACAGCGTGCTTTCGGGAAGTGACGGCTATTACGTATATGCCAAAGATGCCCAAGGCAACGAAATGCCCAGCGGTTACATTAACTATATAGAGCCGCAAAACGGCAACAGTCTGGTCACCACAATAGACAAATATATGCAACAGCAACTGGAATACAAAATAAGGGAAATCGAAGAAACGTTTGCTGTCCAAAACAGGGTAACGGGGATTGTGATGAACGTAAAAACAGGTGCTATTTTGGCGATGGCAACCACGTCAGCCTACGATTTGAACGCCCCTTATGAACTGGACAGTTTGTATCAAAGTAAATTGGATGCAAGCGGATATGAGGTGGGAACGGATGCATACAAAAAATACAAAACGGAGTTGCTCTATACCATGTGGCAAAACAAACCCGTTTGTGACACATATGAGCCCAAGTCGGAGGCCAAGCGGTCTTAGGAAGACAAATGTCTTAGCCAACTCCTTG
>JAZOBX010000322.1:0-3744 GCA_045596205.1 Eubacteriales bacterium
TTATAATGGCGAAGGCGTGGCAAAAGACCCCAAAAAGGCGGTCTACTGGCTCACCCAAGCTGCGGAGCAGGGGCAAGCATTGGCGCAGTATAACCTTGGGGTTTGTTTTTATAATGGCGAAGGCGTGGCAAAAGACCCCAAAAAGGCGGTCTACTGGCTCACCCAAGCTGCGGAGCAGGGGCAAGCATTGGCGCAGTATAACTTTGGGGTTTGCTATGCACGCGGATGCGGCGTAACAAAGAACATGGATACAGCGATACAATTATACAAAAAGGCGGCGTCCGGCGGATCAGATGATGCCAAGCAGGCGCTTAAGAGCCTGCAAGTATAAAATAGGAAAGATGTGTATATTCTGCCGTTGCCACAACATCGTTTGCGTGGCATAATAAATCAATGAAATGAGGTGCAGAAAATATGGGTAAAAAATACAATGTTATTTGCTATAAATTAAACAAGAGTGTAAAGCCTGCTGAGGCTATAGAAAAGCTTGAATTGCTTATCGAAAAACATTTTGTATCTTTTGCCGAATGCCTTTTCCAATTTAAGATTTTTATTTGCGAGTTTGAGCACGAGGGTAGGTTTTATTCTAACAGGGATAAAAACGCCATAAAAACCATATTGAAACGACATCCAGAACTTGAGTCATTTTATAAATATACTTGCGAGAAAAAAGAGGTTAACCGGGTTTCCGAGAATGTGTTAATAACCAATTTTTCTTTTGATGATTTCTCCTGTGTCGGTGAAATAGAATACAGTTTAATTCGGGATATAGTAACGAAAGTGCCAAGGCCTTACGGTGTGAATGATCTTGAACTCATTTATAACGGTATTAGCTTTGGAAAACAGGATAGTGAAAGTGTGAAAATCAGACAGTCTGAAAGCGGGTTTGATAGTCCGGTGGGAAACTATATTTGGTATAGCCGTTCAAAGTACGGATATGAAAAGCATTCATATATATTTTTTTCGATTGATGACGAAAATCTCGATGCAATGAGAAAGTTGTTTTTTGAGTTTGCAGAAACAATTCCCGGAAAATACAAAGGGACAGAATATCATAGTTGATACCTGGTTATTATTT
This sequence comes from Eubacteriales bacterium, assembly GCA_045596205.1. Lineage (GTDB taxonomy): Bacteria > Bacillota > Clostridia > Oscillospirales > CAG-272 > UBA1740. The sequence goes on from JAZOBX010000322.1 coordinate 1,079, forward strand.
TGTTCTGTAAGCCCAAAAATCCTCGTTCCGAAGAACGAGTATTTTTCATTTGTGCCGTTGGCACAACATTAGTCGGCACATTAAGTGTACCCGACCCGCACGCGAGAGGTGACTTGTCACCTCTTTTTATTGTGTTTGTTTTTTTATGAGACAAAGAAAAGAGGGCACAGTGTAATTTTGGTGTTGAAATCTATACTGCATTGTGGTACAATTATTATGTAATGAGTGCAATGCCTCATCTTAAATAAAGGAGAATATAGCAATGGGACGGAAAGACCTCGTTTGCCCCGTTTGTGGGGCGCCTACTCGTGTTTACATGGGAAATGCGCGCAAAGATCGCTTGTGCGGAGAGCATGCGGACATGCTTAAAAATGGTGAAATGGTTTTGATGAAAAATGGAAAATATGCTTTTCCCTTTATCCCAGATAATGCAGTGGATTTTGAGGATTTATTGGAAGATGAGGAAGAAACATTCTGCGTGATTTGTGGAGAGCTTTCTTTTGGAAAGCCGCAATGCATAGACTGTTATTATGAAACACGCGATTTTGTTGAAACATTAGATAGAAATAGTACAGTAAGAGCATTGAGGGATTATTATTATAATCTCAAAGAAAGAATTTTGATTATTAAAACGGTAGAAGAAGCTCAAAAGCAATGCAACAAACTGATCGCTATCGCAATGCTCGCAAAAGAATCATATAGGGATACTTCTTTAATTGATAGGGTATATAAAGACGTTGAAACCTTATTAAAACATAAGAGCGTGAAAACTAAAGTGCCTCAATACGAGGAAGAGCACAAAGAGAAAGACGAAACAAAAGGGAGAGTTAACACGGCATTTGACGGTCATATTGTGGACTCTGACATGGAAGTCCGTATTGATGACGCGTTATACGATTCTTGCATTCTTCACTGCTACGGAAAAAATATTTCAGAAATTATAGAGAAAAGAAAAAAATGCGATTGGTTTGTTCCTGTGCTTAACGGTGAAGGAATTTACATTGAATATTGGGGAATGAAAAGCAAAAAATACTTGGAAGATAGAGCAGAGAAAGAAGCTTTGTATGAAAAATACAATATCCCCTATATCGGTATTGAAAAAGACGAGCCTAAACAGGATACGCAAACATTTCGAAATAATCTTATACGAGAATTGCAAAAAATTGCTGAAGAAAGATGGGGCTTTATGCCCAAATGGAAAAAATAATCGTTTATTATTTGATAGAAAACAACCATGGATCGCCATGGTTGTTTTCGTTTCGTTCTCTCGTTGATTTCTTGACTTTCTATACATTATGTGATATACTATAAGCAATAACGACCGATTTCTTACGAAATCCTGCTAATGCTTCTATTAGAAGATGTTTGGCCCAGTCGTTACTTTTTCTTTTTGCGAAATTTTGGCTTGCAAAAGGTGGCGGTTTGTGCTATAGTAAAAGAAAAAGGCAGCTTGCCTTGAACGAGGAGGAATAGCGCATGAAAAACGGTTTGGCAATATGGCATTATCCCCATCGGACGGTACTGGAAAACGTGGCGTTTTTTGCAGAGCAGGGCTTTGACAGCGTCAGTATTCTGGGCTACCACATGGACGCTGTCTGCAGGGACAGGGCGCAAGCCCAGCAACTGGCAGAGCTGCTGCAAAAGACAGGCGTTGCTTTGACGGTGCATCACAAACTGCCCCTTGACCACTCCGACGAGAGTGTGGAGGCGTTTTATGCCACAGTGGACAGGTTTGCAGAGTGGCAAAAGCAATACGGGCGCATGGAGGTGCTGTCCTTTGACGTGCATGAAGCGGTGCGCGACAATGTGGCGCCCTATGTGGAATACGTGCTTTCTGCCGTTCCCCATGCGAAAATTGCTTTGGAGGATTTTGGGCTGACGGCGGCGGAGCGAGAGCAAATTGAGCATCTGAAAGCCGAACCCCGCTTTGGGTATCTGATTGACATTGGACATATGTATATCCGCATTTGCGGTAAAAACAGCGGGGGTTTGACCCTTTTTACCAATTTTTCGGACGAATGCGAGGCAAAAGACCAGCCAACAAGGGAAGATTTCCTTCACGCATTCTCATCAAAGGAATTTCCTGTTTTTGAAATACATCTCCATAACAATGACGGCATCAATGATATGCATTATTTTTTTGACGACGGCACGCTGGATATCCAAATGATGGCAGACGTGCTGAAGGAAATTGCTTTTGACGGTATTCTCACCATTGAAAGCGCGCCGGGGTGTCAGTTTGCCTGCGCATACCCCGAATCGGACAGGCGCATACTGGAAACCTTTGCCATGTGGAAAAGATGCATCGGACAGTAATGCGAAAAAGCTTTTTTTGGGGCTTGACGTTTTTAGTTTTCCTTGTTATAATAATTATGACGACTGTAAGCGTCGTGGTACGACAGAGTTGAGGCTTGCCTGCGAACTCACAAAAGATGATAGTCGACCGTCTTTTAACCGCCCTGAAAAGGGCGGGTTTTCTTTTAGCTATTTTAATCCGGCTCGAAAAAGCCATCGACCGTATAGTGACCTTTGATACGTCCTCGGCTGTCGCGTTCAAAATCGTCACCCATCAAAGAGCGCTTTTGAGCTTCACCCTCGCGGAGCATCTGGTAATAGGTCATTCCAAACGGATTGCCGGGCTTTGTTTTGCTGGAGCGCTCACGCGG
>JAZOBX010000323.1:0-3550 GCA_045596205.1 Eubacteriales bacterium
GATGAGCTGATTTGCGGCATGGACGATTTCGTTTCTGCCGCCGTAAGACAGGGCGATCATCAGAGTGAAAGCGGTATACTTAGCAGTCATCTCTTCAATCTCTCTGGCGCGCGCCGCTAATTCGGGCTTAAGCAAAGACAAATCCCCCAAAAAGCGAATAGATACGTTTTCTTTGTGGGCCACTTGCTCGGCTTTTTCCAAATAGTCGGCGAGCAGAGACATGATGCCGTCCACTTCTTCTTTGGGTCTCTTCCAATTTTCGGTGGAAAAAGCATACACGGTCAGATAACGAATCCCAAGCTCTTTACACCATTCCGTCAGCTTTTGAAAGACTTCGGCGCCTTTGGCGTGTCCTGCCGTACGGGGCAGACCTTTTTTCTTTGCCCAGCGGCCGTAGCCGTCCATGATAAATGCAATATGGGACAGCCGCTCGTCACAGACGGGCGGCTGATGTGAATGAAACCAAAGTCCCATAGATTACAGTTCCATGATTTCTTTGGTTTTGGCGGCGGTGACTTTGTCGACCTCGGCAATGTATTTGTCGGTCAGGTCTTGGACGGCCTTATCGCTTTGCTTGAGCTCGTCCTCGGTCATTTCGCTGTTTTTCTTCAGGGCTTTGGCTTTATCGTTGGCTTCGCGGCGGATGTTACGAATCGCCACTTTGCAGGCTTCGCCCATTTTGGAAATGTCCTTGGTCATTTCTTTTCTGCGTTCCTCGGTCAGTTGGGGGAAGGTGAGACGGATGCATTTGCCGTCGTTCATAGGGGTGATACCAAGGTCGGAGGCAAGGATGGCGCGTTCAATGGCTTTGAGCTGAGAAGCGTCCCAAGGTTGGATAGCCAGGGTGCGGGCATCGCTGACGGCAATGCTGGCAACGGCGTTGATGGCTGTGGGAGAGCCGTAGTAATCAATAGTGATTTTATTCAGCACTTCGGGGTTGGCACGGCCTGCACGGATGGTTGCCAGTTCTGCGCGGTAAGCATCCACGCTCTTTTGCATTTTCGCTTCAAATTCTTTGGTATCCAGTTTCATAGTGATAATCTCCTTTTATGTAGACAATTGTTTTTTAGTTGGGAGTGATCAGGGTACCGATCTGCTCGCCTGCGGCTACGCGGAGAATACTGTTTTCTTCTTCCAGCGCAAACGCCACGGCGGCAATGCCGCTTTCCATATTGAGCGCGGCGGCGGTATAGTCAATGGCGCGGAGTTTTTCGGAGAGGATACGGGAGCAGGAAATTTCGCTGTATTTCTTCGCCAGATGCCCGTCCTTGCCGTTGGGATCGCGGTCATAAATGCCGTCGATATTCTTCGCCAGCAGAATGGCGTCGGCTTTGATCTGGGCGGCGCGGAGAGATGCGGCTGTGTCGGTGGAGAAGAAGGCTTGGCCAAGTCCACCGCCGAAAATCACCACGTTGCCTTCCTCCATTGCCTTGATTGCAGCTTCGGGAGTAAACAGCTCACCGTAGGGCGCCATTTTGGTGGCAGTCATGACCTTAGCGGAAAGACCGTGGCGCAGGAAAGCGTCCTGGAGGGCAATGGCGTTGATGACGGTGGCAAGCATGCCCATGCTGTCGGCACGGCATCTGTCCATCCATTCCCCCTGTCTGCCACGCCAGATGTTCCCAGCCCCAACGATGATGCTGATCTGCATACCTTGGGCAAGGCAGGTTTTGATCTGGTCGGCAATATGGGCGAGGAACTGCTCGTCGTAGAGTTCGTTTGTGTTGCCCGCGAGGGCTTCGCCTGAAAGCTTCAGGAGAATTCTTTTGTATTGCATTGTAAACACACCCTTTCCGTACAAAATGTAAGCGGTAAATTTTGGGTTCTGCGGAAAATATGCTCACTTTATATTTAAGCACATATATTTTAATACATTTTATAGGATTTGTAAACAACTTTTTTGATTTTTTCGGGGAAAAATTGTCCTTTTCCGAAAATTTGGCATTTGTGACAAGGAAAGAGGGATTTTTTCGTGGAAACTTTTCGTTCACTTGACTGTTTTTTATATTTACAGGCATATGTTTGTATGTTATAATTTAGGTATCACACCGCAAACCTGAATGGCGCGAAACGGTATGATAATTTTTCAAAGGAGAAAAAAGATGAAAAGGTTGTTTACTCTTGCGGTCATACTGATTTTGACTACGTGCTTTGTAAGCTGTACGGGAGGCCCTCCCCCTCAGCCGACCACGGAACAACATACCCATATTTGTGATGAATGGAAAACCGTCACTCCCGCCTCCTGCACCGAAGACGGTGAAAAAGAGGGCGTGTGCACAGTATGCGGTGCCAATGTAAGCGAAGCGATTCCCGGCGGACACAGTTGGATCAACGCAGACTGCGAACATCCCAGGAGCTGCCAGAATTGCGGCGAAACCGAGGGCGAAGCCCTCGGGCACGAGTGGAAAGATGCGGACTGCGAACATCCCAAGAGCTGCCAAAATTGCGGCGAAACCGAGGGCGAAGCTCCCGGGCACGAGTGGAAAGATGCGGACTGCGAAAATCCCAGAACTTGCAACAACTGCAATGCAAAGGAAGGCGATGCGCTGGGTCATACCTACGAAAACGGTATTTGCTCCGTTTGCAACAAATACGAACTGGGAGATCCCAACGCTTCCGTTACCATCACTTTTTGCCACACGATGCGTGAGTATCAGCAAGCCATTTTGGATAAGTATATTGCCGCATTCAATGAGCTGTATCCCAACATTCAGATTCAGCACAAATACGTGGGCAGTCTGGATGACATTTTTGCCAATACCCTCTCCCAAATCAGCATTGGAGTGCAACCCAACATTGTTTTGAGTTTTCCTGAGCATACTGCTATGTACAGCAGAGCAAACGCCATACAGGCATTGGGTGACTATATCGGCAGTCAAGCTGTTGTTACCGGAGCAAACGGCGGTGCGGAAATCATTGGGCTGACACAAGCGCAAATCGATGCATTTTTTGAAGGGTTCTATGCACAAGGAAGCGTTTACGGTGACGGCAAAACCTATACTCTGCCTTTCGCAAAAACGGCTGACGTGCTTTACTTCAATGAAACTTTCTTTGCGGCAAACGGACTTGAGATCCCCACCACTTGGGCGGAAATGGAAGACCTTTGCAGGCGTATCAAAGAAATTGACCCCGATTGCATTCCTTTGGGGATTGACAACGCATCCAGCCTGTTTATTACCCTGTCTCAGCAGTTTGGCGGTGAGTACGTCAGCGCCACAGGGGAACACTATCTCTTTGACAATGCAGAAAATAAAGCTTTTGTGAAAATGCTCAAAGAATGGTATGAAAAGGGATATATTACCACAAATCAAATCTATGGCAGTTACGTCTCTAATTTGTTTGTCAATATTCCAAGTGCAGATAATCCGACCTGCAGTTATATGACCATTGCTTCTTCTGTCAGTGCGTCCTTTCAAGTGCCCGATAAAGACAGAGCCACAGAAGCATATCCTTTTACGGTTGGCATAGCACCCATTCCCCAAGTAGATTCCGCCAGCTCTAAAGTCTTTTCCCAAGGGCCCGATATTGCCATTCTTAAAAACCTCAATCC
>JAZOBX010000324.1:0-13589 GCA_045596205.1 Eubacteriales bacterium
GGCTACATCCGACTTCAATATCGTGTGCCCAGCGGGAGGGTTGGGGAGAAGGAGACGCCAGCTCGTGGCTGGTGTCCAGAATGGGCTTAAGCAGGGCGCGGGTGAATTTGTTTTTATGGAGAGGCGCCACCAGCTCGGTGATTGCCCAGGATCTGCCCATGCCTGCGGTCAGCTGGATAAAGAGCTTTGCGCCCGTTTTGTGAATTTCCTCCATGAAGACCTTCAGATCTTCAAACATTTTTGGATTCTGCCACAGCCACTTACCCCAGAAGGTGTCGCGGAGGGGCGCAATACCGGGGATGATCAGACCCACGTTGTTGTTGGCTCTTTCCAAAAACAGCTTTGCCGCTTCTTTGTCGAAATGGCAACCCGTCAGCTCAAACCAACCGAACAGGGAGGTGCCGCCCATAGGACACATGACGATGCGGTTTTTGATTTCCACGTTGCCAATCTTCCAGGGGGTAAACAGGGCTTGGTATTTTTCGTCTGTCTTCAGCATAGAAAAAATCCTTTCGCTTATATATGCATTTTATGTTTTGGCTTAAATGGTTTTGATGTAACAGCGGCGGCGCTTGTGTTGCTCTTTGTCAAACATTTTCCACATACTGTGGACGGCGCCGTTGGTTTCCAGCATAGGACCCGTTTCGCAATAACGGATATTGTGCTTGATCAGCTTACTCAAAAGCGTATGAATAATGAGGATCGGCACGCCGTGGAGCTGATGCTCGGGCTCTACCGCCACAAAGAACATTTCCAGCGTGTCGTTCTTCCCTTTCAGAGCCTTCAGCAGTCTGAAAATGCCGAAGGGGAACAGCTTACCGTGGCATCTTCTCAATGCTTTTGCAAGTGAGGGGATCATGGCGCCAAAGGCAATGATTTTGCCTTCACCGTCTTTAATTGAGCAAATATATTCCAAATTTACCAAGGGAATATAGTCGTCAATGGCTTTTTTGATGACGTCGTGGGTCAGCGGTACGGTGCCGTAAAGCTTGGAAAAGGCAATATCAATGACCCCGAAGGCCTCAAAGGCTTCTTTATACAGCACGCTGCGGTCGGTGTAGGTGACGATTTTATAATCACCGCGGCTCATGACGTGGTGGGTCATACGCTCAATTCTGGGGTCTACCTCGTGGGGAACGAAAATCTTATATTCGATCCAGTCGATGTCCTTATGCAGTCCCAGACGCTCCATGTGGGTGACGTAGTAGGGGTGGTTATAGAAGGTAATGGACATATTGGTTCGGTCAAAACCTTCCACCAGCATACCCTCGTGGTCAATATCGGTAAAGCCGATGGGGCCCATGACCTCCGTCAGACTGCGCTCCTTTGCCCACTCCACCACCTTTTCAAACAAGGCAAGAGACACTTCCTCGTCGTCGATAAAGTCAAAGCGGGTAAACCGCATGGCGTTTTTGTTCCATTTTTTGTTGTAGGCGTGGTTGAGCAGCCCCGCAATTCTGCCTACCAGCTTGCCGTTTTTATAGGCAAGAAACAGCTTGGTTTCGCAAAAGGCGTAGGAAGGGTTTTTCTCGATGTCTCCGGAAAAGCTGTCAAACTCGTCGTTTTCCAGGAAGGGCACGAAATATTCGTTGTCCCGATAGAGCTCGTTGGGAAATCTGACCCATTTCCACAGGTCCTTTTTGGTTTGGACTTCCACCACCTCTACCGTAGAGATGTGGGATGCGGTGGCTTTGACTTCTTGTACTTGCAAATCCATAAAATTCTCCTTGTAGTCAGAAAAACAATTTGCGCTCCAGCTTTTCCCGCGCAATGCTGTTCATTGCCAGGTAGAGCAGCATTCCGCCAAGGAATGCCAGCGTAATAAAGGGATACATAGACCAGCCGATAAAGGGGATGCCGAAGGTCAGCTCCATCAGCCATTCCATCAGCACCATCCAACCGCTAAACAGAATAATGGCGCCGCCAAGGACGTAGAGCTTGCCTCTTTTTAAAGAGCGAAGCAAGGTGACCGTGCCGCAAAGGATGACGGCAACGCCAAGGGCAACGGGCAGGGCGAAGGTCCAGAACCACTCGCCGCCCGTGGCATAGCTGATATACCACACGTAGAGAATGGACGCGGCAAAGTCGCAGGGGAGCAAAATAATGGGATGGCGTTTTTTAAACCACACGGGAAAGGCCAGCACCAGATACGCCACGGCGATGCCGCCCAGCGCATAGCCAAACCAGTCAAGACGTTTGTCGGGCCATGTGTCCGCAAAGAAGCAGATCACCAGCGGAATCATAAATAAAAACAGAATCGCGCCGCCAAGCACCGCCCTTTTGGAGGTGGTGCGGGGCATTTTATCTTTGGGATACAGCTCTTCTGCGCTCCGACGGGGCAGGTCGGGATGGTAGACCGCTGTGAGGCACAGAGGGCATTTCTTTTCGGTATCGGCGAGCTTTGCGCCGCATTTGATACAATACATAACCTTACCTTTCCGCTCTGTTGCTTTCCACCGTCACAGACAGTCCCAGCTCCTGCAAAACGGCAAAAAAGTGTTTTTCCAGCTCGGGGTCTTCGATGTTGCGGATAAAATTGATATAGACCGTGTCTCCGTAGGAGAGCATACCGCAGTTATAGGGCGCGGCGGCCTGTACGCCAAGCACGAAATCAAAGCGCTCTATATAAGGATACATTTCCTCAGGCAACTGCACCTGCCCTAAGTTCGACAGGGTCAGGCACGCCTTTTTCTCCCCCACGCTGTCAAAAATCGCCTTCATGACCAAGTTTTTCAGGGGCAGAGGAATGAGACGGACGAAGGGATTCTTTTCATCTCTGACGTTGGTGGCGATCACGCTTCCCATATGCTTTGCCGTAAATTCCATGCCCATTTTATGGGTGACGATCTTGCATATCTCTTCTAAGGTATACTCTCCCAGACGGGGATCCAGCTCGGGAATGGTATACATGGCGAAATTGCGGAGGGTCTCGGAAGGAAACAACCGCCGCAGGTTGATGGGGATCAGCAGTTTAATGCGTCTCGGCTTTTCCCCGGGATACATTTTTTCTTTTTGCAGGTTCTGCAGCGCCATCATCATCACCGCGCTCATCAGAACGGTAACGGTACAGCCCCGACGGTGGGCAATGTCCAGCACCTGCGCCACGGGCATCTGAAAGCAAGTGAGATGCAAAAAGCCGTCTCTTTGGGGCTTGCCGTACATATGCCAGGCATCGGTGTCCTTGCGGCTGGCAGGCACCTTTCCCGCAAAGCGGGGAAACACATCCTCCAGCTCTTCTTCTCTGGGCTCAGCCCTGCGGTCTACAATGCCGTGGGTAAGCGGAATGGAGATACCGTATTTTTGGGTCAGGTATTCGGCGGTCAGATTCTTTACAAATACCAACGCGCCGTTGCCGTCGGTGAGCGCATGGAAAAATTCCACCGCAATGCGACGGCGGTACAAAATCACGCGGAAGGCGCATTTGCGCATTTCGTCACCGCTCATATGTACCAGGGGATAGCTGTATTCTTCCCGCAGGGCGGGAGGGGTGGGTACTTGTTGGAGATAGTACCAGAACACCCCCTTTCGCAGGCGGGCGGCAATAGAGGGAAACCGCTTGACCGTCACAGCTAAGGCAGATGCCAGCACTGCTGGGTCTACCTCTTCAAAGAGGGTCACGGATTGCCTGTATACGTTGCTCCAATTCTTTCGCCTGGCGGCGGGATAAATCTTTGCGGCGTTATCCAGACGAAGCCAGCGAAGAGGATTGGCTGTTTTTTTAGGCATAAACTGTCTTCCTTTGTCGGTTGTTCCTTGGGAAAGGGGTCAGACATGGCTCTGCTGCTCGGAGACGGCACAGTAAAAGCGTTCCAGCTCTTTTGCCGTCAGCAGCTTGGGTACGGGATAAAGGGGATTGGCTTCTTTTTCCGCCCTTCGCGCCAGAGCGGGAATATCCTCTGCCACAATCCCCTGCAGGGTGGCGGGGATCTGCATCTCGCGGTTCATGCGGAAAATTTCCGAAATCAACCGCTCTGCCGCCTCTTTGGGCGTGTCGCCCGCTGTGGCGATGCCTGCCGCACTTGCCAGGCGGTGCAGTTTTTTCTCTACTCTTTTCCCATAAGTTAAAAGCACGTGGGGCAGAAGCACCGCATTGGCAAGGCCGTGGGGAATGCCGTATGCGCCGCCAAGAGAATGGGCAACGGCGTGGACGTAGCCTACGTAGGATTTGGAAAACGCCACCCCCGCCTGATAGGCGGCGCGGAGCATTTGCTCTCTTGCCGTTTGGTCGCGGCCGTTTTTGTAGGCATTTTCCAGGTTTTCAAAAATCAGCTTGGTGGCCTCCAAGGCATGGCGGCGGGTTTCTTTTGTGGTAGACCGCCCGATATACGCCTCTACCGCATGGGTCAGGGCATCCATGCCCGTGGTGGCGGTGAGGTGGGGCGGAAGCGAATAGGTGAGGCTTGCATCAAGTACCGCATAATGAGGAATTAAGGGAAAGCTCATCATGGCGTATTTGCGGTGGGTTTTGGGGTCGGTGATCACCGCCGCTAAGGTGGTTTCGCTACCCGTGCCTGCGGTGGTGGGAATGGCAATCAGGGTGGGGAGCTTGCGCAAAACTCTCAGCACGCCCCCCATTTTACTCAGCGGCTTTTTGGGATACGCCACCCTTGCCCCTACCGCCTTGGCGCAGTCCATGGCAGAGCCGCCGCCAATGGCAATCAGAGCGTTGCAGGCGTGGGCGTGATAGAGCCCCAGGGCCTCCTCCACGTTATCCGTGGTGGGGTTGGGTTGGGTTTTATCGTAGAGGGCGTAGGGAATTTGGCTTTTTTTCAGCACCGCTTCAAGGGGCGCTGTCAGACCGTTTTTCACAATGCCGCCGTCGGTGACGATCAGCACCGAAGTGGCGCGTTCTGCCTCTAAAATAGACGGAATGTGCTTACAGGAAGCCACTGTTTTTGGCTCTCTGTAGGGCAAAACGGGAAGCAATGCCCGAAATCCCCATTGAAACAGACGGCACCCGATTGCTTTCAGAAAAAACATATTGTTCCTTTCTTACTCGGCGTTATTTTGCTGTTCTTCCAATTGCTTGCAAACGCCTTCTAAGCTACTTGCAACGGTGGCAAGATTGCGGTAAAACGCCGCTTTGTCCTCTTCGCTCATGGCAAGACTGATACTGCCGTAAATCAAGTCAACTCTCTCGGCAATTTTCTTTGCCATAGCTTTTCCCTTTTCTGTCAGCAGAATGGGGCTTTTATACCGTTTGCCACGGACGACCTCACGGGTCAGATAGCCGTTTTTCTCCAGACAGTCCAAAGAGCGGGAGATCGTGGCTTTGTCTTCGTCACTGCGCTCGCACAGCTCTGCGGCGGTCATGCCGTCCTTGTGGTATAAAGCGTATAAGCAGGAAATCTGGGGATTGCGCAGTCCGTATTCCGCCATTTCCATATTTTTCAGTTTTTTCATGTTACGATTGATCTTGGCAATCAGCATCGAAAAAGTCTCAAAACGATGTTCCATAGGCGTCTCCTTTTTTGTCCTGTTCAAGGACAGCAACAGGGATAGTATACCACATTTTCATGCGAATGTCAACCAAACGCCGAAACCGTGGCTTCGCCACGGCGAAAGAGAGGTGAAAGGCACCGCTTTCGCGGTGCCCGAATAAGATTATTTTTTGCGTTTAGCCGACAGCTTTACCAGCTCGTAGGTTTCGTCGCACAAGTCTGCCACCTCGCGGGAGTGGCTTACGAGAATCACGCATTTGCCCTCGTTTGCCAAAGCTCTGAAAATATCCATGATTTCTTTTTGGGTATCTCTGTCCAAGTTGCCCGTAGGCTCGTCTGCCAAAATGATTTTAGGGTCATAGGAAAGGGCTCTGGCAATTGCCACTCTTTGCTGTTGACCGCCCGACAGCTGCAGCACCCGTCGGTTGGCTTCATCCTCATCCAGCCCCACGCTGTCTAAAAGCTCCATGGCGCGGGCTTTTTTGTCTTTTGCACGATAGCCCGCAATATGCATAGAAAGAATCACGTTCTCAAGGGCAGTAAATTTGGTGAGCAGATTAAAGCTCTGAAACACTACGCCGATGTATTTGGAGCGGAAGGTGTAGGTGTCAATTTTGGTGATATTTTCGCCTTCGTAGAAAATATTGCCCTCGGTGGGCTTTGCAAGGCCTGAAAGCAAGGAAAGCAGAGTGGTCTTTCCCGCGCCCGATTTCCCGATAATGCAATACATTTTCCCTGTTTCAAATGCATAGGAGATATTTTTCAGCACCGGCGTTTTACCGTAAGAAAAGCTGATGCTTTCAAGTGATAAAATAGACATATACGCCCTCCTTTCTCAGTCTCGGTTGGCAAGAATTTTGAGTGGATCGTACCGCATAATAAACAGCACCGATGCGCCGCTTGCCACCAGCGTGAGGAATAGTCCCACACCCATCATTTGCAATACCACCGTCAGATTCATGGCGGAATCGACCTTGGCAATATACTCTGCCGCACCGCCAAACATACCGCCAAAGGCGGGATTCTTTCCGCCGCCCATATCCGCGGGCAGGTCGGAAGGTCTGTCTCCTCCCATCATCCCGCCGCCCATATTCCCGGGACGGCCAAAGTTTTCGTTCATCTGGTTTTGCTGCGCGGTTTGGCTATCGATCTGACTTTGCAGTAAGGCGTTGGTAACGGGAACGGCGCTTACCGCGCCAATACCTGCTCCCAAAATGACCGCGACCATGGTCACTACCAATATTTCGCAGGTGAACTGCACCGCCACCTTCCATTTTTTCATACCCATGGCGGTCAGCACCCCAACCTCGTATTTCCGTTCTCGGATGAGAAAAATATTGAGCACCACAAGCACGATGCCGCCGATGAGGAGGATCACCGCCAAAAACCACCCTGCCATTTTGCTGAGAGTGACCAGAGGCGTCAGACTGTTTTCAAAAGCGGTGATATCCGCAGAAGAAACGGTATAGGCATCGTCCAGCCCCATCAGGCGCACTTCTTCCGAAAAGGCGTAGTATCCTTCTACATCCGCCAACACGTAAGTGGCAGACAAAGCCCCTTTGAGGGCAGTATCTTCCCCAAGGGAGGCAGATGCATCTACTATTTTTTCAAGAGCCGTGGCGCTCATATATATTTGGTTGGCAGGGTCCTGCCCCATGCCAAACCTTGAAGGCGCAAGATCGCCTGCGGTGGAGGTGTAGATCCCCGACACCGTAAGCGTATACGTTTCGGTTGCAAGAGAGGGACTGGTGACGGTGACCGTGTCACCCACGGCAATGCCGTTATACAGCGCCAGCTCCTCGGAAATGACGCAAACGTAGGCATCGGTGCCTTCTTCAAACATCGCGCCGCCTGCAAGAATGGAGGCACTACCATTAACAAAATCCGTCATGGCACTGTCTGAAGAATAGCCTACGAGAGTAAACTCACCCGCCGCCGTCATGCCGCCCATCATACCGCCCGGCATCTGGGGGAAACCACCGTCCTCCCCTTCCAGACTGCCGCTGAGACTACCTCCGCTTTCTGAGGAGGCGTCCTCGGAAAACGGCAAAAAACTGTCCGTGCCGTCAACGTACACGGTCAGGGTATAATAAAAATCCTCCACGCTGTCTGCGGTGGCATATTTTTGGTACTCTGCAAGGCTAAGCGACGTTACGCCTGCCATCATGTCTGCAAATTCTCCGCGGTCAAATTTCCCGCCGTGGCCACCACCCATTTCTCCCATGGCGCCTGCGCGGTCATAGGAGATGGTAGCGGTGACGGTCATGCCGCTGAGTGTGTTTGCTTTGGCGCTTTCCGCAGCCTGTCGGATGGATAGCCCCAGGCAAGCAGACACCGCCAACGTCAGGGCGATGATACCAATGAGTATATTTCTGCCTTTTGACCGCCAAATACAGCGTAATGCGTTTTTGAGTATATACATATTTCCTCCTCATGCCGCCACATTCTCTCTGCCAAATGGCAGGTTTTCCTTATGAATTTGCGGTAAACACAGTATAGCGGATGCGACTAAAGGCAGGCTAAAGAAACAAACGAATTTTTAGAAAAAGAAAGAAAACCCCTCTCTTTTTTCGGATTTATCCGAGAGAGAGGGGGTTTCATGATCAAAGCACCACTTTAAAACCAATGTGCGTGCTGTCTTTTTCGTAGGCGAAAATCTCGCCCTTGTGTTTTTGCGCAATTGCTTTCGCCATTGACAGACCAATGCCGTATCCTCCGCTGAAGGTTCTGGCGCGGTCGGCGCGGTAAAAGCGGTCAAAAAGGCGGGAAAGCTCTATGTCCGAGACGGCAGCGTAGGTGTTTTCCACCGCAACGGTGATCCGTCTACCGCGGCGAAGCGTTACCCATATGTCTCCCGATGCATCACAGTATTTGACAGCGTTGTCCAAAAGCACCGAAAACAGTCGGGCAAGCAGTGCTTCGTCACCGCAATACTCAATATCAGGGGGAATATCCGCACGGAGGGTCTTTCCTCTGCTTTCCGCCAAAGGTGCAAATTCCGCCGTAAGGTCGGTCAGCATATCGCTCAGCGACAGCTTGGTCAGGCGAAGCGGTTGTTCTTCTTCGTCCATACGGGAAAGCGACACCAGATGCTGCACAAGCTCCGTCATGCGGTTTCCTTCTGCGCGGATATCGTCCAGCCACTCGTTTTGCCCCAGTTCCGCTTCCGCAATATCCAGATTCGCCAAAATCAAGGTAAGGGGAGTTTTCAGCTCGTGGTTGGCATCGGTAATAAACTGCTTTTGCTTTTCGTAGCTTTCCGCAATGGGCTTAACCACCCGTTTGGAAAGCAACACGATGAGTAAAAGCACCAACGCCGCACACCCCAGCAAAACTGTGCCTGCAATGGTCATAGATTGCAAAAGAGAGGAACGGCTCACGCTTCCGTCAATAAATACGGTACCCGTACCCTGCTCTGCGGTATACACCTTATAGCGGTAGTTACCCAGCCACCCTCTCCCGTCGCTATCCGTCAGTACCTTTCTGGCATAGGCAACTGCGGTTTCTTCCGTGATGGAAAAAATAGCTTCGGTGTTGGTGCTCTCCACGTTGCCTTCACTGTCAAAGAGTACCGTAAAATGACGGGTGGCAAAACGGGTTTCAGGGGTGATAAAGCCGAACTGGGGATTTTTCGCGGGAGGCTTCATTTCGGGTTTATGACCGTCACCGAAGGAAGAAGGAAACCTTCCACCTCCCGCAGAAACGGTATCTGCCAGAATATCAAGATTTCGGTTAATAGACGTGACGTTTAGGATAAAAATCGCGGCAAACACAAGCGTCATCACCGCCATGACCGAAACCGTACTGATGAGTATGAATTTTTTCTGCAATCGGTAAATCACGGCTTTGCCTCCAACACATATCCTGCGTTTCTGATAAATTTGATGCCGCACGACGCGCCGAGCAGATCAAGTTTTTTACGGATGTTGGAAATATGCACGTAGATCACGCTGGTATCTACCGAGGTATCCCACCCCCATATATGGGTCATCAGCTGTTCAGGGGGCAGTATGCGTCCCTTTTGACACATCAGCATTTCCATGAGTTGAAACTCTTTTCCGCTCAGCACCATTTTTTGCTCGCCGCAAATCAGTTCGTACGTACAGCGGCTCAGTGCAAGATTTTCAAAAGTGAGCAGGTCGGGGGTAAAATGGTCTTTTCTCCGCACCATCGCGCGGACACGGGCAAGAAGCTCTCCCGTGGAAAAAGGCTTGGGCAGATAATCGTCTGCGCCCGCATCCAGTCCCTCTATTCTTTGTTCAACTTCGGTTCTGGCACTCAGAAACAGAGCGGGAGTGGTAATCCCCTTTTCTCGCAAGCGTCTGAGCAAGGCCACACCGTCCATCCCCGGCATCATCACGTCCAGCACAAGACCGTCGTATTCCCCCGAAGAAGCATAGTCAAAGGCATCGTTTCCGTTGCCCACGCCGTCTACCGCGCAATGCTGCATGGTAAAAATATGCACGAGGCTTTTGAGTAATTTGGGATCGTCCTCCGCAATGAGAATCCGCATTTTTGCGCCTTCTTTCCTTTTTCTTTCAGTATACCATTTTTCAGTCCGAATGTAAAGTTACTTTTTACTCCCACGCCACGCCGTTTTCGTCAAGCAACGCAGAAGAGGAGATCTCTTGGGACACCGCGGGAGAGCTGTCTCCCAGAACGATGACGTAGGCAGAAAGAGACAGGGGCATTTTCACCGTTACCCCGGCGGCATCCGTCTCCACTACCAGATACGCCCCCGCAGAAAGAGAGATCTGCGTGGACTTACCGATACTGCTGAAGTTCCGGCAATGGGTGGCCTCTCCCGACATTCCGCCTCGCGGCATCACCGCCACCACACATCCGCCCGTGTAGGTATATCCCTGCTCGGTATCAATGGCAGAGTTGCCGCCCGAGGTCGACGTAACCACCGTATATCCGCCCGAAAACAGTATACCGCTGTATGCGGTGCGGCTGTTGGCGTCAATACCGTCTCCGCCCGCGTAGATATACAGCACGCCGCCGCCAACCGTAATAGCGGTGCCTTGGGTAGCAGTGGCGTTGATGCCGTCGTCTTTAGAGATGACCGACACGTAACCGCCCAAAACCGACACCGTTTGCCCCTCTATCCCCTCGTAAGCATACACCACCGTGACCGTACCTGCAGTCACAGAAAGCGCGCCATCGGCGTGGAGTCCGTCATCGTTGGAATAGACGGTTACCGTACCGCCGCTGACGGTGACGTTGCCCAAAGGCGCGTCTCCGTTTTCAAGGGTAGCGTCTGCATTGGCGTGAATGGCGTCGTCATAAGACTTGATATTCACCACGCCGTCCTTGATGACAATCTCGTTTGCCGCTTTGATGCCCTTGGTGGAATAGTCGCCTTTGTCGGTGTTTCCCTGGTCCATACCGCCAAAACCGCCCCCTTGCGACGAGGCGCTGTAATTGGTCCAGGAATATCCCCTGCTACTCAGAGCGATCGTATCGTAGGCCTCGCTGACCGTCATCACGTCGGATGAGGCAGCGTATTCGCTGTCCTGCTGCTGCTGCATATCCATGGAGTAAATAAACAGCTGCATTTTGTCATATCCTGCAGGTCTTGCAAAGGCGTAATAGTAGTAAGTGGTTCTGCCTCCTCGCACCGTAGAATGGTACTCTGCATTTATCCACAGAGTCTCGCCCGTCTCGGAATTGGTGAATCTGACAGAATACTGATAGCTCGTGGTGGTATATCGGATATAGTATTGCTCCGCAGAAGGAGTTGTCACTTCCTCGGAATAGTTGGAATATTTATCGGTATAAATATGGAGTACCGTTTCGGCGCCTTCCACCTGCACGTTATACGCCGCATCAATGCCGTCGCAAGCTGCGTACAGGGTATGGGTGCCTCCCGCAACCGTTACGCTCCCCCTTTGCTTGCCTTTGGAAGAGACGTCGCTGCTCGTGGTCTTAATAGCATCGCCGCCTGTGGCAATCAGGGTAGTGTGACAATCCGTTAGCGTCACGCTATCATTTCCTTTCAGCGCATTGTCTGACGATGTCACGAACAGGGTCAGATTCTGTACCTGCAGGTCTCCTTTGGTGTGGATGCCGTTATTTTCCTCAGACACAACGGTCAGCTCGCCCTTGCCGCCAATTTCCAGATCCACTTCGGCGTAAACCGCGCCTTTGTGCAAAGTGCTGTTGCTTTCATCCACGGCAGGACGCATATCGTAAATATAGTTTTTGGTCTCTTTTTTGGCTTTAATGGCCACTTCCTCACCGCTCAGCACGGTAATGGGATTGCTTTCTTCTGACACAAGAGACAGACCGTGCAGCTCCAGGTCGAATTTATACCCGTCGCCCGTGTCTATGACGATGTTGCCTTTAAACTGTCCTGAAAGGGCATATACCGTCTCTTCACTCACGGCAGTAAAGGTCAGGGTGGCGCCTTCTATCCGATAGGCGTTTTCCGTCCCCGACACACACCGCACCGAAAAATCCGCGCCGTCTCCCGAAAAGTAGCCGTCGCTTGCGCCAAGCTCGTCCATATCTTCGCCAAAAGAGGTATTGTCATCGCCCAGATCCGTCACGTCTCCTTTCGTTGCCGTTCCCGTCGTTGGGGTAATATTCCCACCGACATTTCCTTGGGTGCCGCCTGCGGTTGCAGAAGGCCCCCTTTTACCGCATCCGCAAAGGAGCAACAGTATGGTCAGCAAAAGAGCCGTCAGTTTTGTTTTCACGGTTTTTCCCCTTTCTTTTATAGTCTTGCAAGAAGCTACTCTGCGCCTCTTGCCATCATCGTTTTCGGTATTCTGAAGAAAGTATACCATGCCAGCCTAAAGAGAACCTAAAGACGGATTGGAAATTGTGGCTGTGCGAAGGAGATGTAGATGAAATGAACAGTTTCCGCCGCATATTTTATAAATATTTATCTAAAAAACCTATGGACTTTTTGAAAAATCGTGCTATAATAACCCATTGGAAAAGAGAAAAACCAAAGGAAGTTTTATGAGAGCATACCGTCTACCCTCACAACTCCTCTGTGGATTCTACTCTTAAAAACGAGTAAAGAAGGCGTAGAAGCATGGCGCAAACGGCAAGTGTATTTTTAAGTTTATCCGTGGCTTTACTGGCAGGACTGCTGATGTCCCGCGCGGTAAAGCTATTAAAGCTCCCTGCGGTAACGGGGTATCTGATCGCAGGGGTTTTGGTAGGCCCGTTTTTGCTGGGCAGACTGGGCATTGCGGGCATTGGTATTACCGCAGAGCAGATTGAAGGCTTCGGGCTGATTTCCGACCTGGCGCTGGGCTTTATTGCCTTTTCCATGGGCAACGAATTTCGCTTGGCGCAGCTGAAAAAGATTGGCAGACAGGCCACGGTGATCGGTGTGGCGCAGGCGCTTGTCACCACGCTTTTGGTAGACGGCGCGCTGATCGCGCTCCACTATGCCATGCCCCAAACGCTGACCTTCGGGTCTGCCATCGTTTTGGGCGCCGTCGCCACCGCCACCGCGCCTGCCGCCACTCTGATGGTGGTGCGGCAATACAAAGCCAAAGGGCCTGTGACCGACATTCTCCTGCCTGTGGTGGCGCTGGACGACGCTGTGGGTCTTGTGGTGTTTGCGGTGTCCTTTGGGATTGCCAAATCCCTTGGCACGTCGGTGGGCATCGGCGCCATTTTGCTTGAGCCCTTGCTTGAAATTATTCTCTCCCTTGCGCTGGGATTCGTGATGGGACTGCTGTTTACCCTTTGCGAAAGATATTTTCACTCCCGCTCCAAGCGTATGGCGGTGTCGGTAACCTTCGTGATGCTGACCGTTGCCATTTCCAGCCTGCGGTTTCAGGTGGGGAATATCCACATCGGCTTTTCTTCCCTGCTCGCCTGCATGATGCTGGGTACGGTGTTCTGTAACTTCTGCGAGGTGTCCGAGGAGCTGATGGAGCGCGCAGACCGTTGGACGGTGCCGGTGCTGATTCTGTTTTTCGTCATCAGCGGCGCAGAGCTGGACCTTTCCGTGTTTGGAAAAGGCGCTGTGGTACTGATCGGCTTAGTCTACATTCTTTCCCGCTCTATTGGCAAATACTTCGGGGCGGCCGCCAGCGCCAAGCTGACGGGGTGCGACAGCAACATCGTGAAATATCTGGGCATTACCCTGCTCCCCCAAGCAGGTGTGGCGCTGGGTATGGC
>JAZOBX010000325.1:0-3161 GCA_045596205.1 Eubacteriales bacterium
TACCGGGTTTTACGTGCTGGAATTCAACAACTTGCATCAGTTGACCTTCGTTTTCAAAGGTTACGCCGTTTCTGAAATCGCCTGCAGTAATAGTTGCCATTTTTTTTGTTCCTTTCAGCTAATTGTTTTTGTTGAGAAAGGGGTTCCCACCTTCTGCTGAAAAGATGGCTTTCTCGCAAATGTTTTCCTTAACAGGAATATTTTACACTATATTGGCAAAATTTGCAATAGTTTTGCACAATATTTTTTATAAATTTTAGTAATATTTTAATATTTAGAAGAGTTCAATCATTTCTTTGGGGCTGGCGGTGAAGTTATGGCATCCGTTTTCTTCCACCGCTACCATGTCCTCAATGCGGCAACCGTACTTGCCCTGCACGTAAATACCGGGCTCTACGGTCACCACGTTGCCCACTTCCAGAAGTTGGGTGCCCGACTGCGCAAGACGGGGGGATTCGTGGATAAAGAGGCCTACGCCATGGCCAAGGCTATGGCCAAAGCAACCCTTGTATTCGGTGGCGTCGATAATGTCTCTTGCCACTTTGTCTACCGACTGACCGCTTACTCCTGCGCGGATGGCGGCAAGGCCCTGGCGCTGGGCAGAGAGGACGGTTTCGTAGAGGTGTTTCATTTGGGCATCGGCTTTACCGATGACAATCGTTCTGGTCATATCGGAGCAGTAACCGTTATAGGATGCGCCGTAGTCCATGGTGAGGAAGCCCTTTTGGAGGGGGATATTGCGGGGTTTGCCGTGGGGCAATGCGCTGGCGCTACCCGAGACGGCAATGGTCTCAAAGGCAAGGCCGTCGGCGCCGTTTTTGCGCATGAAAAATTCCAACTCCAGCGCCACCTCAATTTCGGTCATGTTGGGGGTCATGGTTTTCAGAATGTGGGCAAACGCCATATCGGTGATGGATTGGGCTTTTGCCATATCAGCCAGCTCCTCTGCGGTTTTGACTTCTCTCACCTTAGAGAACAGATTGCCGACAGAAACAAAAGAAAAGTCGCCGTAGATGTCTTTCAGATGCATATATTCATCGTAGGAAAGGGTGGCGGATTCAAAGCCAACGGTTTTGACGTCTGCATTTTTCAGCACGTCTGTCACGAAAGCAACGCGGGGAGAAGGCATTACCACCTCAAAGGCGGGGTTGGCTTTGCTTTGGGCTTCTTCGTAGTAGCGGAAGTCTGTGACCATATACGCCTTTTCTGCGGTGATGACCAGCATACCGTCGGTGAAGGCGTAGTCAAGCAGGTAGCGTTGGTTCAGCTCGCTTGTGACAAACAGAGCGTCAATCTGCATTGCGCGCAGATGGGCTCTGACTTTTTCCAATTTATTCATGAGAAGAGATCCTTTCAAAATATTGCTTCATATAAAGGGCATCCCTGGTTTGGGTGCCTGCGGATTCGGAAATGATGGTGGGAGCGAGGCGCATATCGGAAATCACGCGGAGCAGAGGCTCGGGGTCGGGTCCCCAGGAGGTATCCTCTAAGGTGACGTGGCGTTTTTCCCCGCCCTTTTCGGTGTATTCAATGCGGGAGAAGTGGCAATGGAGATGCTTGGCTTTTTCGTCTCCCAGCTCCTCTGCAATGCGGGTGAATACACGGGCATATTCATCGGCGGTGGGGAAGGCGGTGCCGATGCTACGGGCGTTGAGGTGACCGAAGTCTACCATGGGAGAGAGACGGCTATCCATTTTGCAAAGGGTAATCACCTCTTCAAGGGTTCCAAGCTGATTGATTTTGCCCATGGTTTCAAGGCCGATGGCCACACCGTTGCAGGGGAGGGTTTCCAATGCACGGTAGACCGTGTCTGCAGCAAGGGTCATGGCTTCCGCACGGGTGATTTTGGAGGCACTACCCGTATGTACCACGATGATTTCGGCATCCATCAGCTCTGCGGCATAGAGGCTTTCGGCAATGTAGCGGATGCTGTTGTCTCGCTTTTCGGGTTCAACGCTGGAAAGAGAAATAAAATAGGGGGCGTGGAAGGTAAGGGCGATGCCTGCGTGTTTGGCGGCGGCGCCAAAGGCTACAAGACTTTCTTCGCTTGCCATAATGCCTCTGCCTGCTTCATATTCGTATACGTCCAGGCCGTTTTCTGCCACCCAGCGAGGGGCAAGGATGCCTTTTCCCTTATATTTGGCGGCGAATCCGTCGCAATTGCCACCAGGACCAAAGCGGGGTTTATCTGTCATGGGTTTGTCTCCTCCAGTATTTTTTCATCACGGGCTTTTCCATGAGCCTCTTAAAGCGGGTAAAGAGGTCGGTTTTGTCTTTGATGGGGGGCACCAGCACCGTCCATTGCAGGCGCGCCCATTTGCCGCAAAGGACGTCGGTGTAAATCTGGTCTCCAAGGCAAGCAGTTTGGCTTGGCTGTACGCCAAGCTGCGCCATGGCACGGCGAAAGGCTTTGGGCAGGGGCTTCCCTGCTTTGGCAAAGACGGGCAGACCAAGATTTTTTGCAAAACGGTGGATGCGTTCACCTTGATTGTTGCTGACAATGGCAAGGCGAATGCCGTTTTTCGTGAGTTCCTCCAGCCAGCTCAAAAGCGCGGCATCGGGCTCTGCTTGCTCGTAGGGGGCAAGGGTGTTGTCCACGTCCAGCAGCAATGCCAGAATGTGTTTTGCTTTGAGATAGTCGGCTGTCACGTATCGGTAGGCGGGAAATATCTCGTCCGGTATCAGTTTCACGTTAGTCTTCCTTTTTGGCGGGAATAGATGTTTGGGGCTTGGTGTAGTTAAGCATGAAAATGCCCACGCAAATCAGCACCAAGGTAAAGAACAGTTGTAAGGGGGTTACGTTGGAAGCCTCGTTTGGCAAAAAGATGCGGGTCAGCAACACACCAAAAAGAGGGGTCATAAAGTTGAAGGCGCTGACGCGGGAAACGGGATTGTGTTTGAGAAGAATAGACCAAAGGGAATAGGCAATGGCGGAGAGAAGCCCCAGATAGAGCAGGTCAAGGACGCCGACAAAGTTCCCTAAGTTGATCTTACCGCCCATGCAAAGTCCTACCAGAATCATAAACACGCCGCCAATGGCGAATTGATAACCGCTGAGGGTGACGGGGTTTTCGTAGGCAGAATAGCGTTTGATAAACACAGAGCCAAAGGATGCGGGAACGGTGGAAATCAGCACAAATATCTCGCCCAGCAAATCCCCC
>JAZOBX010000326.1:0-6403 GCA_045596205.1 Eubacteriales bacterium
CCAGTTGCCGAAAATCATAATGGCGAGGGCAAGGAAGCCCATGCCTGCTACGGTGCCTTCGGTGGTACCGCCTGCGGTGGTGGCAATGTAGATATATCCACCCATGCCTGCAAGGGCGCCTGATACGGTGGTGCCCAGGTATCTCATTTTTTTGACGTTAATGCCTACGCTGTCTGCGGCTTGGGGATGCTCACCGCAAGCACGGAGACGGAGACCGTATTTGGTTTTATAGAGGAACACGGAAAGCAGGATAAAGAGGACAATGACAATGTAGGTGGAAATATACATTTTGTCAAAGAAGGGCTTGAATACTTCTTTTGCATCTGCGTTGAAAATCATAAATCCAAGGCTCTTGGGCATTTCCAGCTTGTCTTGCATAAAGAAAATCTTGACGATAAAGAGGGTGACAGCGGGGGCGAGCATATTCAGGGCTGTGCCGCCGATGGTCTGGTCGGCTTTGAGATTGATGGCAGAAAAGGACAGCAGCAGAGAAAACAGCGCGCCAAACAATGCGGCAATCAGCATGGCAACAATAAACATGAGTTGTTTATTGCCATCCAGAATATTGGCTTTTTGCATGATGCAAACGGCAAGTGCGCCTGCGAAGGAGCCGAAGATCATCATACCGTCAAAGGCCATGTTGATAATACCGCTTCGCTCTGCAAAGACCCCTGCCAGCGCCACGATCATCAGGGGAATGGTATAAATTAAGGTTTGTTGAATGAGAAAGGTCATTGTTTTGCTTCCTCCTTCTCTTGCTTGATTACGCTCTCTTCTGCGACAACCGCTTTGGCTTTTTTGCGTCTGGAGAGCAATTCTCTGAGCAGTTTAGAGAACCCTGCGAAGTAAATAATCACAGCGATAATGAGATCCGACACGTATTCGTTATAGGCGGTATAGCCAGCCAGGTTGTAGCCGCCTTTGTCGATATAGCGAAGAAATACGGAGCTGAAAATCACACCCAAGGGATTGTTGCCGGCAAGAAGGGCAACGGGGATACCGTTGAAGCCGTTGTCGGGCAATTTGCTGTAGGTATTCCATACCAGCTCTGCACCGCCGTTGAGGTAATAGAGAGAGGACCCGATGGCGGCAAGACCGCCTGCGATGGCCATGGAGAGCATGATGTTGCGTTTTTCGTTCATGCCCGCATATTTGGCGGCGTTTTTGTTATGGCCGCAGGCCTTCAGCTCATAGCCGAGAGTGGTTTTATTCATGAGAATATACACGAAAACAGCAATGAGAATGGCAATAAAGATACCGATATCAATGTTTGACCCAGGGAACAGTTTATCCAGCCCCAGCTTGGGAGTGGATACACCGTTGGCGGTGGTGGGGAGGGTGAAGCCTGTTTTACCGCCTTGGGTATTTAAGAATTGCTTGTTGTTCGCAAATACCCAGCTGACGATATTGGCGGCAATCCAGTTGGTCATAATGCAAACGATGACCTCGTTGACGTTGAGAAAGGCTTTGAACAGCCCGGGAATGAGCCCCCATATCATACCGCAGAGCATCCCCACAATCAACGCCAGAAGCCACACCCAAAAGGCGGTGGCAGGGGTGGTGGGAATAGAGAGGGCTGTGATAATAGAGCCCATTGCGCCCATGAGGTATTGCCCCGGGGCGCCAATGTTAAAGAGGCCTGTTTTGAAGGCAATAGCAACAGAAAGACCTGTCATGAGCAGGGGCGCGGATTCAAAGAACATATCCCCTACCACAAAGGCGATATTCTTGGCGCCGCCGCTGGCAAAGGGGCCTGCAAGAATAATGGCAAGGCCTTCAAAGGCGTCCAGCAGAGGAATTTTGTCGGAGGTGAGCGCCAAAATCAGCAGCACGATCCAGCCCACGAAAATCCCTGCCATAATGCAGAGCAGAGAGGAAATGATGGACTTGGTGGCGTCTTTTTCATAGAGAGCGCGCAGCTTTGAGGGTGCGCCGTTTTGGGAAACAAAAACGGATCTGAGCCATTGTTTCATTGTGTTGCCTCCTCTCTGTTTTGACGTTTTGCGCCTGCCATATACAGGCCAAGCTCCTGGACGGTGGTGGTTTTGGGGTCAAGCTCGCCTACGATTTCTCCCTCGTACATGACGAGAATGCGGTCGGAAAGGCTCATGACCTCTTCCAGTTCAAGGGAGACCAGCAGGACTGCCGTGCCGCTGTCTCTGGAACTGACGATTTGCTTGTGAATATATTCAATGGCGCCTACGTCCAGTCCTCGTGTGGGTTGAACGGCCACCAGCAAACGATGGTCTCGGTCCATTTCTCTGGCAACGATGGCTTTTTGCTGGTTACCGCCAGACATAGAACGGGCGGCGGTGACTGCCCCCTGGCCTGAACGGACGTCGAAGCGCTGCGCCAGGTCTTCTGCATAACTGCGAACAGCATCAAAGCGAATAAAACCGTTTTTCTGGAAGCGGGGCTCAAAGTATCTTTGCAGCACCATATTTTCTTCAAGAGAGTAGTCAAGGACAAGACCGTGTTTGTGTCTGTCTTCGGGAATGTGACTCATGCCGTGGGTGTTACGATAGCGGATGCTCTTGCCTGTAATCTCTTCGCCAAGAAGGGTGACTGAGCCGCTTTCCACTTTGGAAATACCTGTGAGAGCGTGGACAAATTCGGTTTGACCGTTGCCGTCAATGCCTGCGATACAAACGATCTCGCCTTGACGGACGGAGAAGGAAACATCGTGGACGGCATCCTTTTTACCGCTGCCTTTGACGCACATATCTTTTACTTCCAGCACCACCTCGCCCGGGGTGGCTTCTTCTTTATCCACCACGAATTTGACGTCTCTGCCCACCATCATATTGGACAGTTCTTCCTTTGTGGTATGGGCAATCTCTACGGTTCCAACGTATTTGCCCTTGCGGAGCACGGTACAACGGTCTGCCACAGACATAATTTCGTTTAACTTATGGGTGATAAAGAGAATGGATTTTCCTTCTGCCGCAAGACTCCGCATAACCTGCATCAGTTCCTCAATTTCCTGAGGTGTCAGCACGGCGGTGGGCTCGTCAAAAATCAGAATTTCGTTATCCCGATAGAGCATTTTGAGAATTTCCGTTCTCTGCTGCATACCAACGGTAATATTTTCTACCAGCGCATCGGGGTCAATGCTCAGCCCGTAGGTTTGGGACAGGGCAATGACCTTTTCCCTGGCTTTTTTCTTTTTGAGAAATCCTGCGGTATTGGGCTCTACCCCAAGGATGATATTATCCAGCACCGTGAAAACGTCCACCAGCTTGAAGTGCTGATGCACCATACCGATACCAAGGGCGTTGGCATCGTTGGGATTTTTGATGGTGACTACCTGTCCGTTTTTGCGGATTTCTCCCTTTTCGGACTTAAAGAGTCCAAAAAGTACGCTCACCAGCGTGGATTTACCCGCACCGTTTTCTACAAGAAGGGCGTGAATCTCTCCTCGCTTTAACTGCAAGGTAATGTCATCGTTTGCCACGATACCCGGAAATTCCTTGGTAATATGACACATTTCAATGACGTAAGGGCTTTCCGTTTGGACTTCCCTTTTCATTTCCTCAGCCATGTTGATGCTCCTTTTTTAAATTAGGTCCTTTTCTTTTGTGTGTTGCAACTCTCGTTGGCGCTTTTGCAAAAAACAAAAAAGAAGGACAAATGCCCTTCCCTGCGTTTCACACAGGTTGGGGTTGCCGCATTCGCGGCAACCCCGGGGCCTAGTGTTTACAAAATCTTATGTGTTTTTCTAAATTATTCGAAGTCAACGACAACGTATTCAAAGTTTGCGAGCCATTCGCCGTTGTTTGCATCAGCGGGAACGGCGGCATCGGGAACGAGAGTACCGTCTTTCACTTTTGCGAAGAGTTCGTTATAAGCCTGGGCAGTAAAGTTTTCAAATCTGGAGTTTTCGATGGGCAGCCCCGTTGCATTGTCAGCTGCGCCCAGGTTTTGGGTTTGGCCGGAAAGTTTGGAATCCCATTCGCCGTTATAGTACTGTTCAAGAACCTTTTGTACGGATTCTTTCAGACCCTTCACAGCACTGGTGATCACCAGTTCGGAAGCGCCGGATTGGTCAACGTCAACACCGATGATCTTTGCACCGGGGTTTGCTTCTGCTGCTGATTTTACGCTTTCAAACATAGAACCGCCGCAAGCGAAGACAACTTCAGTACCGCTGCTGTACCAGCCGCTGATCTGGGCTTGGAGTTCAGCAGATGCGCTAAAGCTTGCACCGTGTTGGAAGCTGAATTTTACAGAAACTTCGGCTTTGGCAAGACCAAGAGCTTCTGCGGCTGCTTCAGCACCTTGTACAAAGCCGTAACCGAAACGGTTGCAAGCAGGGTTGGTACCGCCGCCACCACCGGTGAAGCCGAGTTTTCTGTAGCCATCCATAACTGCTGCGTAACCTGCGAGGTAACCGGATTCCTGTTCCTTATACACAACTGCGGTTACGTTGGGGAGAGGATTGTTTTCTGCGTCAGTGAGAGTCCAACCGTCGATAAATACGAATTTAACGTCGGGATTTTCCTGAGCAACAGTAGACATTGCGGTTGCTTGCAGGAAGCCGGGGGCGATGATGATCTTGGCGCCGTTGGTGATTGCTTGTCTCATAGCTGCGATGCGGTCGTTGTCGGTAGCATCGGAGCCATTAGCGGGTTGGTAGTACTTGTAGGTTTTGTCATTTGCTTTTGCAAATGCCTCTGCACCTTCCCAAGTTCCTTGGTTGAAACCTTTGTCCATGAGCTGACCAATGTCGGTCACTACTGCGATTTCGTAAGTATCCTTGGAGCAAGACACAAGGCTCATTACGGAAACCAGCATTACGAGGCACAAAACGAGACTGAATACCTTTTTCATTTCTTTCTCTCCTATTTTTTTAGGGTTTCCCCTTATTTTTTGCATATTGCTATGCTACTTAAATTATAAAACAATTTCGGCTGTACTGTCAAGACTTTTTCGCCTTAAAAACAGACATTCTCCATTTTTGTGCAAATTGACCATATCTTGTATTGTTTTGCATAAAAAATACTACCTGTGGCGTTTTTCTGTCCCTCTGCGATTGGGATTTTGGGACTGTATATTTTGTATATTTTGCTTATTTTCAATATTTTTTTGCTATAAAAAAGTAAATTTTAAGGTGCATTTTTATTGAGAAAACAAAAAATAGCCCATTCACAGGCAGAAATGCGTTTGCCTGCAAATGGGCGGATATTGCCTCTCAGCTCAGTGGAGAGGTGAGGTGCAGGTGTAGATCATCACGAGGGTGATATCATCCCCGCAGCCGCCTGCGCTGGTTTCGTTTAGCCAGCTTTCCAGATGGGCGTTGACGGTTCTGGCACCGTGTTGCTCTGTCATGGAAAAGTAGTCGCGGCAGGTGTTTTCAAAAATTTCGTCGGTGGCGTAGCTATTGGCAAAGCCGTCGGTGGAGAGCATAAAGAGGGAGGGGAGATGCTCTTCCCCTTTCCATCTGCGGGCATCGGCAACGGCATTTTTCCAAGCTCCCACCTTACAGAGAGAGTGGGTCTCTACGCCGTAGATCTTTTCGGTAACGAGGAAGGGGGCGTAGCCGTCTTTGTCCACGTAGGAAATGTCACCGTCTCCGATCTGAAAGCCAAAGACGAAGGAGGGGGTGAGCATCAGCCCCACCAGGGTGGAGCCGTAGAGGGTGTAGATATGCTCAATGGCTTTTTCTTTTTCCTCTATTTCGGGCCAATCTCTGCCACTGTCTCTGTGAAACTGCAAAACTCTTGCTTTCCATTGCTCGTCAATCTCCCGCGCCAGTCGGGTATCGCCCTCACGGTTAAGATAGGTGAGAAGCTGTTCCCTGTTTTGGCGGTAGGAGTCGCAAAGTTCTTTCATGACATCACAGAAGACATTGACAGCTATGGTAGAGCCGTTTTTGCTATAGGGGCAGGCGGCACTGCCGTGGCCGTCTGCCACCGCCACGATGACGGTGCCGTCGGGGAGGGCAAGAATTTTTTTGCTATCCTGGCATTCCTTGCCTGTGCGCTGATGAGAGGCACCCTGCACGCTTTTTCCGAATACGTAGCGTTTCATGCCTTTTCTCCTTTTTTAAATCACCAAACGTCTCCGCCCGCTGAGGTGTCGGGTACGGGGCCAACGGGAGGCGCACCGTTCGGGTCGGCGGGAGTGGAGGGCAGGTTGGGCGCGCTGACCACGGACGCCATGGTGGATGCCCATTTGATGCATTTGACCAGGGCTTCGGGGTTGTTGGCTTGCAGCACCAGCTCGCGGTTGCCTGTAAACTCTGCCAGGACGTTGTCGTCTGCATCCTGGCCGATGGAAATGGCAATACGGACGGCTTTTTTGCCCCAAGGGGTATGGAGCAGCTTATCAAGACCTTTTTTGTAGTTATCGGTGGGTTGACCGTCGGAGAGAAGCACAATGACGGGAGGGAAGTCGGAGGCCA
>JAZOBX010000327.1:0-1584 GCA_045596205.1 Eubacteriales bacterium
GCATGACCTTTGGTACCGATGCATTGCTTTTGGCTTCTTTCGTGCGCCCTATGCCCGCAGGAGAAGGTATTGAATTTGGTGCGGGAAGCGGCATTATCTCTTTGCTTTGCGCATCCAGAGGAAAATTTGCCCATATTACCGCCGTGGAGGTTCAGGAAGAATACGCAGACCTTTCTAAACGAAACGTGGAGCTGAACGGCATGACGGACAAAATCACCGTTTGTCATACAGACTTGCGCGAAACAAAGGCCTATCTCCCAAGCTGTGAGGCGCACGCGGTATTTTCCAATCCTCCGTATATGACTACAAGTTCGGGCTTTAGCGCAGACGATGCGGGCAGACAAGCCGCAAGACACGAAATGAACGGTACGATTTTTGATTTTTGCAAAGCGGCGGCGAAAAAACTCAAATATGGCGGCAGCTTCTACCTTGTTTGGCGTCCCGACCGCCTTGCCGATCTCATTTGCGCACTCAGAGAAGCAAAACTTGAACCAAAGCGGTTGACTTTCGTAAGCCGCTCTCCTGTATATCCCCCCTCCATGCTGCTACTGGAAGCCAGACTGGGAGGCAAGCCCGGCCTTGTGACCTCTCCCGTATTTCATTTACAAAACCAAGACGGCACAAATACCGCAGAGCTTGAAAAACTGCTTTTGGACGGAACATTCCCCTATTAAGGAAAGGACATACAATGAACGAACGAGAAGAGTTTTTTTCTTTTGGCGAAGAAAAAAACAAAGTACTTCCCTCTACCCTCTATTTGGTGACAACCCCTATCGGCAACCTGGCGGATATAGGTGAGCGGGCACTGAAAGTACTGCGAGAATGCAGTTTTGTGGCGGCAGAGGACACGAGAAACACCAGAAAACTACTTTCGCATTTTGATATTCATAAAGAGCTTGTCAGCTATCACGAGCATAACAAGCACCAAATGGGTCCTACGCTATGCGAGCGCATTGCCAAGGGCGAAACGTGCGCCTTGGTAACAGATGCGGGAATGCCTGCTATCTCTGACCCGGGCGAAGATATCGTGAGGCTTTGCCGCGCTGAGGGGATTCGCGTGACAGCAGTTCCCGGCCCTTGTGCGGCGGTGACAGCTCTTTCCCTTTCTGCCCTTTCTACTGCACGGTTTTCTTTTGAAGGGTTTTTACCCACTGACAAAAAAGAAAGACGCCAAAGGCTGGAAGAACTCTCAGACGAAAAACGAACCTTTATTCTCTACGAAGCCCCTCACAGACTTACCGATACATTAGAGGAGCTGTCTTCTTTTCTCGGTGAGAATCGTTTGATTGCGCTCTGCAAAGAACTGACCAAATTAAACGAAACCGTGGTTCGGATCAGTTTGGGCGAGGCAATGGCTTTGGTGCGGGAGAATGCGCCGAGGGGCGAATACGTGCTTGTGGTAGAGGGACTTACGGAATACAGACACCGTTTGCCCGAAGATGCCAAAGACAAAGAGGAAGAAGATTTTTCCCTTTTGACACCCCAAGAACACGTCTCTCTATACGAGGCAAGAGGCATGAGCCACAAAGATGCGCTGAAAGCGGCGGCAAAAGACAGACAAATGACCAAAAGCGAATTTTACCG
>JAZOBX010000328.1:0-3681 GCA_045596205.1 Eubacteriales bacterium
TGTACATCAATGAAAGCAGGAATTCATCCCGAATATAAAGAAGTCACAATTAAGTGCGCTTGCGGTGAAGTGGTAAAAACCCATTCCGCAAAAGGTGACATGGCAGTTGAAATTTGCTCCAAATGCCATCCTTTCTATACTGGGAAGCAAAAATTCGTTGACGCTGGCGGTCGTGTAGATAAGTTCAAAAAGCGTCTTGAAAAAGTGGGAAAATAATTTCCTGACTAGAAAAGCGCGCGAAGACCTTTTGAGGTTCGCGCGCTTTTTCTGTCGTGTAGAGCAATACTAAAAGAAAGGAAAACGGGATATGGAAAAAGAAATGAATGCAAAGCAGCCCGCCGTTTTGGTGGCGATTGCTGAAGATACAAGCCAGCTTGAAGCCGTTGGTGCCAGTCTGGCTGAACTGTCCCGTCTGCTTGATACCGCAGGTGGCGAAACCTTTGCCACTCTGGTGCAAACCAAAGACAGACTTGACCCCAAAACCTGCATCGGCTCGGGAAAAGTGTTGGAGCTGAAAGCCCTTTGCCACGAAAATGACGTTCATCTGGCTGTGTTTGACTTTGAACTGTCTCCCTCCCAGATCCGCAATCTGGAAGATGCCCTTGAGAATGTGGAAGTCATTGACCGCAGTATGCTGATCTTAGACATTTTCGCCCTCCACGCCACCACCGCAGAAGGTAAATTGCAGGTGGAACTGGCGCAGCTAAAATACACCGCCCCCCGCCTTGTGGGTAAAGGTCTCGCCCTTTCCCGTCAGGAGGGTAGAATCGGTACCAGAGGCCCGGGTGAATCCAAGCTGGAAACCGATCGCCGTCATCTGAAAGAACGGCTGTATTCTCTTGAACGCCAGCTCAAAGAAATTGAGCAAAAACGCCTTGTCATGCGGGCATCAAGAGATAAAAGCGGCGTGCCTAAGGTAGGCATCGTTGGGTATACCAACGCAGGCAAGTCTACCTTGCTTAACGCCCTCACAGATGCAGGGGTGCTCAGCGAAGACAAGCTCTTTGCCACCCTTGACGCCACCACCCGTCGCATGACTCTCCCCAACGGTGAGCACATTCTCCTGACCGATACCGTCGGATTTATTCGTAAACTCCCCCACCATCTCATCCGCGCCTTTAAATCTACCCTTGACGAGGTCACCTACAGCGATATTCTGCTGGTGGTCTCTGATGCAGGCGATCCTGAGCTGGACGAGCATCTTGCCGTGACCCGTGAACTCATCGAGGAACTGGGGGCAGGGGATAAACCCATTATTTACGTCTACAACAAATGCGATTTACTGGACAGCTGGCCCTCTGCTGCCTATGAAGACGAAAGAAGCGTATTTGTCTCCGCCACAACGGGGAAGGGGCTTGACCGCTTCTGCGCCACCCTTGAAAAGGTTATTGCAGAAACCAAGCGCGTGGTAGAACTGCTCATTCCTTACGCCGAGCAGGGGAAAGTCAGCCAGCTGTACAAAGTAGCGCAAGTCATTTCCGCAGAATATCTGGACGAAGGGGTGCTTGTCTCTGCCCGCATGGATGCCAAAGCCCTTGGTCAGTATGCAGAATATTTGAGGTAACCAATGGAAACCTACCGTTCGCTGTTAGAATACGGAGAAGCCACCTACGAGGACCGCAAAAGCGTGTTTTACGGTTTCGCTTCTCCCGTATCCACCGAAGAAGAAGCCCTGGCGTTTATCAAAAGCATCAAAAGCAAATACCCCGATGCCCGTCACCATGTGTACGCCTACGTGCTTCGTGAAAACCACATCGCCCGTTACAGCGATGACCGAGAACCCCAAGGCACCGCAGGAATGCCCACCCTTGACGTGATCCGTAAGCAGTCTCTTGAAAACTGCGTGGTGGTGGTCGTGCGGTATTTTGGGGGCATTTTGCTTGGTACGGGCGGCCTTGTGAAGGCATACGGCACTGCCGCCAAGGAAGCCGTCATTGCTTCTAAAATCATAGAATACGCCACATATACCTTCCGTCACTTCGACGTAACCTACAACGATTACCAAAAGCTCCTGCCCCTTTTGTCGCTTCCCGAGGTGGAAGTGGTGTCCACAGACTTTACCGACCGCGTGCGTTTCACCGTTTCGCTGGAAGAAACCCTGGACGAAGAATTTGCTCTGAAGGTGCAAAATACCGTAAGTGGCAGAGCG
This sequence comes from Eubacteriales bacterium, assembly GCA_045596205.1. Taxonomy (GTDB): domain Bacteria; phylum Bacillota; class Clostridia; order Oscillospirales; family CAG-272; genus UBA1740. The sequence continues at coordinate 2,150 of JAZOBX010000328.1, forward strand.
CTGACAAAAATTCTTGAAAAAAAGTTTTGTTTTCGCAAAATTCCCGAAAATTAAAAGTGTTTTTCACTTATTTGGCGTATATTATGTATGAAAAATAAAAAAGAGGAGAAGAAAGATGAGCACAGTCTGTGATTTGTTTTTAGCCAGAGAAGAAGCCACTCTGTCTCCTTTCGCTTTTCATACAGCCAAAACCAAGGGCAGGGAACATCCCTACACCCCTTGTCCCAACCGCACCGAATACCAGCGCGACAGGGATAAAATTATCCATTCCAAGGCGTTTCGTCGCATGATGCACAAAACCCAGGTATTCTTTTCTCCCGTGGACGAGCATTACCGCACCCGCATGACCCATACTCTTGAGGTGTCTCAGATTGCCCGCATCATTTCCCGCGCGCTGATGCTCAACGAAGACTTAACCGAAGCCATTGCCCTTGGTCATGACTTGGGGCACACCCCCTTTGGCCACGCTGGGGAACGAGCTATGCGTGAGTGCTACGATCCCCATTTTGCCCACTATGCCCAAAGCCTCCGTGTGGTGGATTTGCTGGAAAAAGACGGGCAGGGGCTCAATCTCACCTTTGAAGTCCGCGACGGTATCTATCACCACAAAGACCCAAATCAGGCCTGCACCCTTGAAGGGGTTGTGGTGAAATTTGCCGACAAGATCGCCTATATTAACCACGACATCGACGATGCCTGCCGCGCAGGGATCCTTTCTCTTGACGATATTCCCAAGCCCGTTCTGGATTTGCTGGGCAGAGGCCACGGACAAAGGGTCAATACCATGGTGTCTGCCGTTATTGCGTATAGCCAGGGCAAACCCGAAATCGGAATGCTGTCCGACATCAGCCAAGCCACAGAAGAGCTTCATCAGCTCATGTTCAGACAGGTGTATAAAAATCCCTTGGTGCAAGCTGACGAAGAAAAAGCCATTGATATTATCAAAGTATTGTTCGGATTTTACCAAAAGCACCCCGAGCAAATCCCAAGCCAGTATTATCGAAATGTGGAAAGAGACGGCGTGGATCGCTGTATCTGCGACTACATTTCAGGCATGACAGACCGCTACGCTGTGGATACATATGCCGGTCTTTTCATTCCCACAGGCTGGAAAGGACTGTCTACATGATTCCAAAAAGTTTTATTGGCGAAGTGCTGGACCGCACCAACATTGAACATCTGATTACCCGCTACGTTTCTCTCAAGCGGGCAGGAAGCAACCTGGTCGGTCTTTGCCCCTTTCATAACGAAAAAACGCCTTCCTTTACCGTATTTTCTTCCGAGAGAAGCTTTTACTGCTTCGGCTGCGGTACGGGGGGAGACGCCATTACCTTTGTTAAAAAAATTGAAAATTTAGATTACCCGGACGCCGTCGAATTTCTGGCAAAGCAAATCGGTCTCACCGTGCCCCAAGACGTGTCCGCTTTTCCCCTTGACAAACCGAAGGTGGACAGAAAACGGGTGCTGGACATGAACCGCCACGCCGCGAAATTTTTCCACGCGCAACTCTTTGCCAAGTCGGAGGCCAAGCG
>JAZOBX010000329.1:0-4486 GCA_045596205.1 Eubacteriales bacterium
CCACCGAAATATCATAGGGCTTTTGGTAAATGGTGCCGTTTTGGGTGGGTGTGAACTGGACACCGTACTTTTTGTCAAAAATCACGCTGTAAATGGTATTGGGAAATGCGGGAGACTTGACTCTGTTCAGTATCACATTTCCCACCGCGATCTGCCCCAGAAGCGGCTCACCCTTGGATTCAGCGGAAATGATTTTAGAGAGCCAGTACACCTCGTCCTCTCTGTAAAAACGGTCTGCATGGAGCAGAGGACGGTACTGCCCTGTAAGTGACGTCAAGGTATTTCCGTTTTGGGTCATGGAAAGTCCCATCGCCTTTGCTAAAGCCCTCAGCGGCACACACAAAGCGCCGTCGATAAACATGGCGTTTTTTCCTGTGTAGACCACACGGTCGTTGGCTAAAATATAGGGCTGTCCTGCCACCGCCACCACCGTCAGTCCACTGGCGCTTACAGTCAGCGTGTTGCCTTTTTGGGTGTATGTAGCCGATGAGAAATTGCGGATAAACAGATACGTATGTACATATACCTCGCCGTTTATCATCATTCCTTTTCGGTACATAGGCGTGCCGTTTCTCGTAAGAGACACGGTGGGATAATTGGCGGACACCTCGGGCTGTGCGTAGCTTTCAATGGGCGAAATGCCAAAAGCAGTAAAACTCAGTATACTGAAAGTGGCAACGAGCAGCAGCGCAACCCAGCGCGCCTTTTTGTCTTTTCTTTTCAATTGCTTTTCCTCCTTTTTCTTGTCTTGCCAATAGGATAACATAAAAGGGAAGAGAAAGCAAAGCACAATGCTTTCCAAAATAGAAAGTGCATTCCAAAACAGGAAAACTAATCCATATTCCTTACCAAAAAATGCAAGAATAAGCAAAACCCCCTATTATTTTTGCCAAAATAAGGGGTGGTGTGATAAAATTGCCAAGCATTTACATTTCCTATGCTTTTCCTTTCTATCCTTTGTTTGGCAAAAACAAGAAAAGGTTGCCCAAAACACCTTGGGCAACCTTTTGACAAGGGCAGATAAAATGCCCTCGTCTACATTATTATATATACGCGCGTGCGCGATCAGTCTACTACAGCGCCCTTTTGTCTGAGTCTCTGCCGTAAAACGTCGGTAGAGACCTCACTTGCAAAGCAACCGCTGTCCTTTGCCAATGCCGCCGCTTCGCCTGCCGCCTCGCCCAATGTGCAAACCACGGGCATAATGCGGTAAGACGCTTGCGCTTCGTGGTCGGAGGAAATGCACCGACCCGCTACCAGCAAATTCTTAGCATCTTTGGGAATCAGCGAGCGATAGGGAATGGTGTAATAGTCGCCGTCGGGGAAGAAGTAATGAGAGGTACCTGAGCCTTCAGGGTTGTGAATGTCGATTTCATAGTTGCAGGCGGCAATGCCGTCCTCAAATTTGCGGCAAGCCAGAAGATCCTCTTTGGTCAGCTTGTATTCCCCTTCTATCATGCGGCTTTCTCTTACGCCGATCTGCATAGCGGTCGACAGCAGAGTGGCATTCTGGCAACCGTCCACGCATTCTCTGAAAAACAGAAACATCTCCCACACCTGCTCTCTGGCTTCCATTTCCGCGCGGCTGACGTCTTCGGGATCGGTGGGATCGTATTTGACCACGCGGGTGGTGTTGAAGTGCAATACCGTATCGGAAATGGTATGGAATACGAGTACGTTTTCGCGGATGTTTCTCAGCTTGCCCGCCGCCTGCCATTCCTTATATGCCTTTTGCATATGTTCTCTGCTTGCATTGAATTTGGGAATGTCCACGTCTCCCAGGCGGAAACACAGCGTCATGGGTTGGCATAGATGGTCGCCGTCTCTCCCCAGCTGATAGGGGAAGCCTGCCAGCACCGCCAGGTCCGCATCTCCCGTGCAGTCAATATAGGTTTTGGCAAAAAGCGTTTCTGTCACCGAGCCGGAAAAAACGGTAATGCTTTCAATTTCACCGTCTTTTTCTTTGGCAGAAATCACAGATGCGTGAAACAGCACCTTCACCCCCGCCTCCGTGACCATACGGTTGAGCAGTACCTTTAAGTATTCTTCCGAAAACTCCCACATAGGAATGCGTGCCGCGCGGTTTTGCTCTCCGTGGGTTTTGATTGTCATCTCTTGGAGATGCTGACAGATCTCCGCAAAAATCCCCGCAGACAGCATTTTCTGCGCTTGTCCGTTTTTGGGATGAATCGGTGTAAAATGGGGCATAAAAGGGGTGACCAGCGCGCGGCAGGCAGCGCCGCCCAGCGCATTGGTTTCTTCCAGCAGCAATACGTCACAGCCGCCTCTTGCCGCCGCAAGTGCCGCCGCCACACCCGTGAAACCGCCGCCTGCTACAATGACGTCATAGGTATTTTTCATGTGTTCTCCTTCGCATTTTGCCGCTTCTCACGGTTACAAAATGCTGAAATTCATTCTCTTTTTTGCTGTTTTTGCGTGCACAAAAAACGTCTCGGCCGCTTTTTGCACCGTCGGATGCAGGTGCATCGGAAAAGAGAAACCTCTCTTTTGGCACATCTGCACACCACAGCACTTTCAGTATAGCACTCTTTTTTGCATAAATCAAGCAAAAACGGAAGAATTTCATGCAAAAAAATCCGTTCTGTAATTGTAAATAATTTGTAAACAATTCATTCATAAGCCTGTTTAATTGTAAACAATTTGTAAACATTTACTTTCTTGCTTTTTTGCAAACCCTTGTGAGCAGAGGAAAATACAAAAATTTCTAAAATTTTCCTAAAAACTCTTGACAAACCCCAATGTATTGATTATAATAGTAAACTGCAATATATTGGCCAATTCTTTATTATAATTATATGTATTAAAATTCATATTTTTTATAATTGAAATTTGCCCAAAGGCAAAAAAGAAATCGGCCCGAATTTAAACGAATGGAGTGTTCAATCTATGCTTAGTACCCGTAAGCTTGGCAAGACAGAAAGACTCAGTTTCTCCAAAATCAACGAGACGCTGGAAATGCCAAACCTCATCGAGGTGCAGAAGAAGTCCTACCAATGGTTCCTGGAAGAAGGGCTTCCCGAGGTTCTGCGCGACGTGTCCCCTATCTACGATTACAGTGGCAACTACGTAGTTGAATTTATCAGCTACACCCTGGATCCCAACCCCCGCTACAGTGTGGAGGAATGCAAGGACAGAGACGCCACCTACGACGCTGCTCTGAAGGTCAGCGTTCGTCTGACAAACAAAGAAACAGGCGAAGTCAAGCAGTCCGAAATTTACATGGGCAACTTCCCCCTGATGACCGAAAACGGCACCTTTGTCATCAACGGTGCAGAACGCGTGATCGTGTCTCAGATTGTTCGTTCCCCCGGTATGTATTATGCTTCCAGCATCGACCGTTCGGGTAAACACGCCTATTCCGCCACCGTCATTCCTTACCGTGGCGCATGGCTGGAATACGAAACCGATGCCAACGATGTTTTCTACGTGAAAATCGACAAGAACCGCAAAGTGCCGATTACCGTCCTCATCCGCGCCCTTGGTGTGGAAAGTGACGAAGCCATTGCGGACATGTTCGGTCATGAGGACATCCTCACCGCTACCATCGCAAAAGACGATAGCGGCAGATTGGCGCTGGAAAACAACACCACTCTGGGCGACGAAGCATTGATTGAAATCTATAAAAAACTCCGTCCCGGTGAACCTCCTCTGGTAGAAAGTGCGCTCACTCTTCTGAACAACCTGTTCTTTGATGCCAAGCGCTATGATCTTGCCCCTGTTGGCCGTTATAAATACGACAAGAAAATGGGCATCGGCCGCCGTATCCAAGGCACCGTTCTCACCCGTCCCGCCATCAGCCCCATCACGGGCGAAGTGGTCGCAGAAGCCGAAACCTTCGTCACCAAGGAACTGGGCGAAGCCATTGAATTTGCTGGTGTCAACGAAGCCTACGTCAAGACCGAAGCAGGCCGTGAAGTCAAGGTGTTCTCCAACTGTACCGTATGGCCTGCAGCCGTCCTTGGCTACGATCTCAAGGATTGCGGCGTCAACGAAAAGGTGAACTATGCCGTTCTCAAATCCATTGTGGATGAAGTGGGCATTGACCCCGAGGCTGTCAAGCCCCTCGTGCGCGTCCGCCATGCAGAACTGGTCTGCAAGCACATCACCAAAGAAGACATCTACGCCTCCATCAACTACCTCCTTGCCCTCTCTCACGGCATCGGTAGCGTGGACGATATCGACCACCTGGGCAACCGTAGACTCCGTTGCGTAGGTGAGCTGCTCCAGAACCAACTCCGCATCGGTATGTCCCGCATGGACAAGAACATCAAGGAACGTATGTCCGTCCATGACAGCGAAGACATGACCCCCCAATCCCTCATCAATACCCGCCCCGTGGCAACCGTTATCCGTGAATTCTTCGGGTCCTCGCCCCTTTCTCAATTCATGGACCAAGGTAACCCTTTGGCAGAACTGACCCACAAACGCCGTGTATCTGCCCTTGGCCCCGGCGGTCTCTCCCGCG
>JAZOBX010000330.1:0-4717 GCA_045596205.1 Eubacteriales bacterium
ATCGTGTAGCTGCCGCCCCAAATCTATTTGTCATAAATCGTGCGACTTTTCCACCAAATGTTTGTCCAAGAGTGATTAAACCGTTTTGAGAAGCGGCATAAACAGCAATCACTCTTGCCCCAAAAGGGAAAATATGTAAACTGTGTTTAGATGCATCAAAGTCCCAAACGGGTGGCGATACCTTGCTTCACCATGCGTTTGTACTTTTTGTAACTGCCTTCGCACATGACGGCAGAAAGGGGAGAATGAGCAAATCCTCTGCATTCTGCAATGTCTGTGCGCATGATTTCCCCAAAGTTGGGCGCGTAGGCGTGGGTCAATGCATAGGCCTCTGCAATGGCATCGTCAACGGCTTGATTTAAAAGGGAACAAGCCATCACAATGTCGGTGCGGTCTTGCGCTTTTTCCAGCACCCGCTTCCGTCGGGGATAGTCGCTGCAGATCACGCGAACCATATGTTCCGTTTCAATTTTCTTCATTTTGTATGTCACGGTTACACCTCCTCGCCTGAAAGTAAAGTTGTGTCGCCTGTGACCCAAAGCACGTCTTCTAATGCTTCCTCCAGCTCGCCCAGCTCCTCGGAAAGCCGTTCTGCCTCGGTGTGCAGCTCTGCCGCTTGCTCCAAAAGGGTGGCAAACAGTTGGGTCATGTTGGTGTCGTCTCCGCATTCTTCTAAAAGATCTCTGACCTCTTCCAGTATACGGAGCTTGCGTTCTGCTTCTTGCATGGCGTCCTTTAAGTCTGCCATATCCTCTTTGAGTTGAGCAGATAAACCCAAAGAAGGAATCACGTTTTGCATATGATTGCCTCCTTGTTTTTTCTGTCTGCTCTCCGAAAGCACCATCCCCCTGTTTTGGGGCTAAAAAAGCAGGGAAAGGGGCGTTACTTTTCATCTGCGCAGACCAGGTTCTGTGAGCGGCAAGATGGGTCAGGTCTCGCCTTTTGTGACGTAAAGGGGGCTTTCGCCTATGTCCACACAAGCACAGACGGATACCGTCACCCTTAACGTGACTCTATTGTAACACAAGGTAAGTGACTTGTCAAGAGAAATTTTAAAAAAGTTTCACGAAATGATTGCATTTTGCAAAATCTTGTGGTATAATCAAGGCAGAAGCACAAAAAAATTTGCAATTTTTCATAAAAAAAGACAAAAGGGAGGGAAAATCCTATGACCGTAGGTCAGATTATCCGTAAAAGAAGAAAAGAATACAAAATTACTTTGGAAGAATTGGGCAACGCCATTGGCGTCAGCAAGCAAACCGTGCAACGCTATGAAAGCGGTGTTATTTCCAATATTCCAGGAGAAAAAGTTGAGCTGATGGCAAAAGTTCTGTGTACCACCCCCGCTGCACTGATGGGTTGGGAGCCCATGCATACCGTGGATGCCGTAGAAGAACCCCCTGCCGAGCCCCCTTTTAAAATTCCCGTGCTGGGCAAAATTGCCTGCGGTCAGCCCATTTTTGCTGACGAAAGCGCGGATACCGTACTTTGGGATTGTCTTCCGCAGGCGGATTTCTGCCTGATTGCCAAGGGAGACAGCATGATCGGCGCCCGCATTTATGACGGTGATGCGGTGTTCATCCGCGCCCAGGACAGCGTAGACAATGGGGAAATTGCCGCCGTCATGATTGGCGACGAAGCCACCCTCAAACGGGTGTATTATTACCCCACAGAGCAAAAGCTCGTCCTTTCCCCCGAAAACAAAAACTACGCTCCCTTGGTCTATGTGGGAAGCGAGCTGGATCAGGTCCGTATCCTCGGTCTTGCCGTTGCCTTCCAAAGCAAGGTACAGTAAACGCCCGGGCGTATTGCAAAAAAAGAGCCATGCAGACTACCGCGTGGCAGTAAAGATCTCTGAATAAAATAAAAAAACGAGAGAATGAAGCGGAAATTTTCCACTTTGTTCTCTCGCTTTTTTCATCAATTATACCAATTTTCTGCCCATCAGAACGCCCATGACAGACGCCATCATCAGGCCTCTTGTCCAACCCGAGGAGTCACCCAGACAATGCAGACCTTTAATGTTGGTATTAAAGTCGGCATCCATCTTTACGCGGTTGGAATAAAACTTCAGCTCGGGAGAGTAGAGCAGTGTCTCGGGCGCGGCAAAGCCGGGCACCACAATGTCCATGGCTTGGATAAAGTTGATAATGTTGGTCATGGCGCGGTAGGGCATAGCGGCGGTAATGTCGCCTGCCACCGCATCGGGCAGGGTAGGCTGTACGTTGGAAAACGCCAGCTCCTTGGGCCAGGTGCGTTTGCCGTCCAGAATATCACCAAACCGTTGCACCAATATCTGACCGTTTGCCAGCATATTGGTCAGCTCCCCAATCTTTTGGGCGTAGGCAATGGGTTGATTAAAGGGAACAGAAAAGTTGTGAGACACCAGAATGGCAAGGTTGGTATTGGGAGACTTTTTCTCCTTGAAGGAGTGACCGTTCACCACCGCCAGGTCGTTGTCGTAGTTTTCTTGGCTCACGTACCCGCCGGGATTCTGACAGAAGGTGCGCACCTTATTTTTGAAGGGCTGAGGATACCCGATAAGCTTGGATTCATACAGAGTTTTGTTGACCTCTTCCATGACCTCGTTGCGGCATTCCACACGCACACCGATGTCCACCGTGCCGGGCTCGTGGGCAATATCGTGGTCGGCGCACTGTTTTTCCAGCCAATCCGCACCTCTGCGGCCTGTGGCAAGTACGGTATGGTCTGCGCGGATCTCAAAAGACTTTTTGCCGTCAGACACCACTGCCCCAAAGCAGACCTGTCCGTCCAGCACCAAGTCCAGACACTCATGACCAAAATAGATTTCCACGCCCTTTGCGATCAGATCCTTTTGGATATCAAGATACAGCTGTTGTGCTCTTTCCGTACCCAAATGGCGAATAGGACAATCTACCAGCTTTAGCCCCGCCTGAATGGCGCGCTTTCGAATCTCCTTCACCTCTTCGGTCTGTCCCAGACCTTCTACGTTTTCATCTGCACCGTATTCCAGATAAATACCGTCGGTGTAGTTGATGGTTTCCTGGGCAAGAAAATCCCCGATCAGAGAAGGCAGGCTGCCGCCCACCTCAGAGGAGAGGGACAGCTTTCCGTCAGAGAATGCGCCTGCGCCCGAAAATCCCGTAGTAATATGGCAGTACGGACGGCAAGACACGCAATGTCCCACCTTGGCTTTGGGGCAATGGCGTTTTTCAACGGGTTGTCCCTTTTCCACAATCACAATTTTTTTGGTACTGCCCCGTCTCAGCATCTCGATAGCAGTAAAAATACCGGCAGGGCCGGCACCGATAATCAGAACGTCTGTTTGCATTTCAACCTCCAACGGCATTCGCTGAGAGAGAATTTCGTCTCTCTTCTTTTTTAACCAACCTATTATAACATATATTTTGAAAGAAAACAATCTTTTTTTTATGAACTCTTTACTTTTTTTATTTAAAGTTGTATAATGTAGTCGTTGAAATAGACAAAGAAAGGGAATTCCCATGAAAATCGTAACTACAACCAGTGGACGGGTCATCCAAAACGGCGGCATATACAATATTTTGCGAATCATGAGCGAAGCAGGATTTGACGGTGCCGACCTTGGTATGTTCGCCCTTGCCCAGCCTTATTTTACCGACAATGCCGAATACCGTAAAGACGTACTTCGTGCGGTAAAGGACTTTGGCATTGAAATCCGCCAAGCCCACGCTCCTTTCCCCGGATACCGTTTTGACGATGAAGACTATAATCAAGAACTGGGAGACGCCGTACGCGTTGCTATTGAAACCGCAGGCTCTCTGGGTGCCAAAACCATCGTGGTGCATCCCATCCATTGCCCCCATCTGACAACCGACGAGCAAATGGAATGGAATATTGACTATTATATGTCTCTTGCCCCCTTGGCAAAAAAGGAAGGCATTCGCATTGCCCTTGAAAATATGTACGGCGGTGTGGTGGCAGACCGCTACTGTGCCAACGTATGCTCTCTTCCTCATGAGTTTTCCCGCTACTTTGACGCGCTCTCAAAATTGGATAGCCAGGCATTCACCTGTTGCCTTGATTTAGGCCATTTTGCCATGCTGGGCTGTCCCCCCGCCAAAGCCATCACGGAAATGGGACACCGTTTGGGCGCGCTCCACGTACATGACAACAACCTCATCCACGACCAACACAATCCTCCCTATTTTGGGAATATCCAATGGGAAGACGTGGCGAAAGCCTTGGCAACCGTACACTACAAAGGCGACTTCACTTTTGAGCCCAAAATCATGTCCATTCCCACTGCGCTTGTGCCTGCCGCCAACCGCTTTTTGGTGGAAATCGGCAGATACCTTGTCAGCCGCATTGCCTACTACGAAAATCAACCAAATTCTTAAAAACCCCTATGGTTTTTCCATCATCACCCCACGTTGAATCTGTCGTTTGTCTCAAACGACAGATTCAACAATGAATTGCAACCTTGCGGTTGCGTGAATTGGCTTTGCCATGAATTGCCTGCGGCATGAATTGCGCTGTGGCGCATTGGGGTTGCAATTCAATTCATGGAGGAGGCAGAACGCCGACGAGAAATCATGATGCGATAGCATCAATTCATGACGGCAACGCCGTCAAATAATTTTAAAACGAGGGCTTACGATGAAAGAAAACTTTTTAGTCGACTTATCGAAGCAATTCGCTGTTGACATTGTCAATCTTTGCACCGAAGTCGGAGGCCAAGCGGTCTTAGGAAGAC